>NZ_JBHXML010000052.1:0-72966 GCF_042720345.1 Kitasatospora sp. NPDC058478
GTGGTCGCCGTCACCGACGCCGAGGTGCTGTTCACCGCCTCCGGCGGCGCCGCGGAGACCGACCCCGAGCCCGGCTGGATCGCCGTCGGCCGGATCAGCCACGACGGCAAGCGGCTCGGCTGGGAGTCTTCCAACGGCCGTCCGTTCACCTCCGTCACCAGCGCCGTGCACGCGGGCGGGATCACCGTGCGCGCCACCGCAGAGCCCGACCTGCCCGGCACCCTCGTCCAGGTCGCCCGCGACCTGCCCGAAGGCGTGGTCGTCGACGACGTCGCCACCATCGCCTCCTACGCCGAGACCCCGGTCATCACCGCCCGCCCGGTGTTCCGCTTCGCCGGCGAGCGCCGCATCCCGTCCGCCGTCTTCCTGCCCACCGGCTACGACCGCGAGCGGGACGGCCTGCTGCCCGTCCTGATGGACCCGTACGGCGGCCCGCACGGCCAGCGCGTCGTCCAGGCGCACAACCCGCACCTCAACTCGCAGTGGTTCGCCGACCAGGGCTTCGCCGTGGTCGTCGCCGACGGGCGCGGCACCCCCGGGCGCAACCCGGCCTGGGAGAAGTCCATCGCCTTCGACTTCGCCGGGGCCACCCTCGACGACCAGGCCGACGCGTTGCAGGCGCTCGCCGAGGAGTTCCCGCTGGACCTCGGCCGGGTCGCCATCCGCGGCTGGTCGTACGGCGGCTACCTCTCCGCGCTCGCCGTGCTGCGCCGCCCCGACGTCTTCCACGCGGCCGTCGCCGGCGCCCCGGTGACCGACTGGGAGCTGTACGACACCCACTACACCGAGCGCTACCTCGGCCACCCGGCCGAGCGGCCCGAGGTGTACGCGGCCAACTCGCTGACCGGCTACGCCGCCGGGCTGGAGCGGCCGCTGATGATCATCCACGGCCTGGCGGACGACAACGTGGTCGCCGCGCACACCCTGCGGCTGTCCTCCGCGCTGCTCGCGGCCGGCCGCCCGCACACCGTGCTGCCGCTGTCCGGCGTCACGCACATGACGCCGCAGGAGGAGGTCGCGGAGAACCTGCTGCTGCTCCAGGTCGACTTCGTGAAGCGCGCGCTGGGCCTCTGACAACCGGCCTGACCTGCGGTTGTGCGGCCGGTACCCCTGACCCGGGTACCGGCCGCAGCCATGACATCCGTCATACCGAAGGCACGACGGCGGACACTGCCGCCGCACCCCGCCCGCACGGGACCCTGAGGTGGTGCGAACGACACCGATCGCGACACCGATCGCGACCACGGGCGCGACACCACCAGGAGAGAAGAGCAGGGCGATGAGCACCGAAGTGGCCGCCTTCCGCGGCGTCGGCAAGAGCTACGGGCGGGTGCGCGCCGTGGACGACCTCAACCTCGTGCTGCGCCCGGGCGAGACCGTCGCCCTGCTCGGCCCGAACGGCGCCGGCAAGTCCAGCAGCCTGGACCTGCTGCTCGGCCTGCGCCAGCCCGACCAGGGCAGCGTCACGCTGTTCGGCGGCACCCCGCGGGAGGCGATCGTGTCCGGCCGGGTCGGCGCGATGCTGCAGAGCGGCGGGCTGATGGCCGACGCCAAGGTCCGCGAGCTGGTCGAGCTCGCCCGCGCCGTGCACCCGCGCGGCCGGCCGGTCAAGGAGGTGCTGGCCGACGCCGGGATCACCGAACTGGCCGAGCGCCGGGCCGACAAGCTGTCCGGCGGCCAGGAGCAGCGGGTCCGCTTCGCACTCGCGATCGCGGGCGACAGCGACCTGATCGTGCTGGACGAGCCCACCACCGGCATGGACGTCACCGTCCGGCAGGCGTTCTGGGCGAGCATGCGGGCACAGGCCGACGCCGGGCGCACGGTGCTGTTCGCCACCCACTACCTGGAGGAGGCGGACTCGATCGCCGACCGCGTCCTCGTCCTGCACCGGGGCCGGCTGATCGCCGACGGCAGCTCCGCCGAGATCAAGGCGCGCGCCGGAGCCCGTCGAGTCGCCTTCGAACTCCACGACGTGGACGGGGAGTTCGACGAAAACGTGCTACGCCTGCTGCCGGGCGTGCAGTCCCTGGACGTCACCGCCCGGGTGCCGGGCGTGCGGACCGTCCGGATCCGCACCGCGGACGCCGACGCCAGCGTCGCCGGGCTCTACCGGGCGGGCCTGTACCCGCGCGGGCTGGAAGTCACCGGCCTCGGCCTGGAACAGGCCTTCCTGACGATCACCGGCGCGCAGGACCGGCACGAGGACGCGAAGGAGACCGTGCGATGACCACCCTGATCCGGCTGGAGATCCTGCGGACCTTCCGCAACCGGCGCTACCTGGTCTTCACCATCGCCTTCCCGGCGCTGATGTACTTCTTCTTCACCCACGCCTACGGCTCCTCCCCACTGGCCGGCGGCCTGTCGGTGAAGACCTACTTCATGGTCTCGATGGCCACCTTCGGCGCGGTCGGCGCGGTGCTCACCGGCAGCGCGCAGCGGATCTCGCTGGAGCGCAAGAGCGGCTGGGTGCGCCAACTGCGGCTCACCGCGCTGCCCGGCCGGGCGTACACCCTCGGCAAGATCGCCGCGAGCTCGGTGACCACGCTGCCGGCGATCCTGGTGGTCTTCGCGCTCGGCGCGGTCCAGGGCGTGTCGCTCGGCGCGGCGCAGTGGGCCGGTCTGGCGGCGGCGCTGTGGCTGGGCAGCTTCGTGTTCGCGGCACTCGGGGTGGCGCTCGGGTACGCGGCGGCGCCGGACTCGGTGCAGACCATCGTGATGATCACCTACATGGTGATGGCGCTGTTCGGCGGGACGTGGTTCCCGGTGAGCGGCTCGCTGGAGAAGTTCGCCCGGTTCAATCCGGTGTACCTGTACAACCAACTGGCCGCGTTCACCCGGCCCGGGCACTCCCTGGACACCGGCGCGGTCGCCGGACTGGCCGCCTTCCTCGCGGTGTTCGTCGTCGCCGCGGCGGCGCTGTACCGCCGCGACACCCGCCAGGCATGATGACCGACATGACCGAGCCGCGCCAGACCCGCCGATCCGACGAGCAGCCGGAGGCGGGTCCGGCGCGCACGTCGTTCATGACCGTCCCGGGCTCGCCGATCGAGACCAGGCGGCAACTGCTGGTCAAGGTCAGCTGGATGCTGCTGTGGACGATCTACCTGGCCTACCCGGTGGGCAACCTCCTGCACGGCGGGCACGGGGCGGCCGCCCGGGTGTTCGGCTGGCTCTGCCTGGCGGTCTTCGTCGGCGGCTACGTCCTGCTGGTGATCTTCCGCTCGATGGTCGGGATGCGGCCCCGGGCCTGTCGGCTGATCGTCGCGACGATGGTCGTGCTCGCGATCGTCTCGGCCTTCGTTCTCGGTGAGTCCTTCCTGACCCTCTTCACCTACGCCTCGGTGTGCGTCGCCGTGGTCCTGCCGGTGCGCTACGCGCTGCCCGGCGTCGCTGCCATGGCCGCGCTCACCGCCACCGTCGGCGTGCTGAGCCACGCCGGCGGCGACACCATCCCCACCCTGACCTTCACCACCTTCCTCGCCGGCGCCGCGATGACCGGCATGCAGCGGCTGGTCGCCACCATGAAGGAGCTGCGCGAGGCCCGCGCCGCCGTCGCCCACCTGGCCGCGTCCGAGGAACGGCTGCGCCTCTCCCGCGACCTGCACGACCTGCTCGGGCACTCGCTGTCGCTGATCACGCTGAAGAGCGAACTGGCCGGGCGGTTCATGGACGCCGGCAAGGACGAGGCGGCGCGGGCGCAGGTCGCCGACATCGAGCAGGTCGCCCGGCAGTCGCTGATCGACGTCCGGGAGGCGGTGACCGGCTTCCGCCGCCCCACCCTGCCGGTCGAACTCGCCGCCGCCCGCACCGCGCTGGCCGCCGCACAGGTCCGGCTGGAGACCGCGCCGGAACTGGCCGACACCTGGCCGGGGCTCGCCGACGAAGAGGCGGGCGCGCTGGCCTGGGCCCTGCGCGAGGCCGTCACCAACATCGTCCGGCACGGCGAGGGCGCCACCGTCTGCACCGTCACGGCCGACGAGAGCTGGGAGGGCGGCGGCGAGCGCTACGCCGTCCTGGAGATCGCCGACAACGGGCGCGGGCCGGGCAAGTCCCAGCCGGGCAACGGGCTTTCGGGCCTGGAGGAGCGGCTGGCCCTGGTCGGCGGGCGGCTGGAGGCCGGGCCGGGCGAGCGGGGCCGGGGCTTCCGGCTCCGGGCCCTCGTCCCGCTGCGGACGGTCACCGCGCCGGCCGGCACGGAACCCGGCCGGTCGGGTTGACCGTCCTCCCCGGCATGGCTACCGCACTCGTCCTCGGCTTCGACCCGCACACCGTCCCCGGCATGGACGGCGACGGCCTGCGGGCCGTTCTCGACGCCGAACTCGCCCGCTTCGCCGACCACGGCATCGACGCGGCGATGGCCCTGGTCGCGCCCGACGAGACGGCCGGGCCCGCGATCACCGCCGCCCTCGCCGGCCGGGACTGGGACGTCGTCGTCATCGGCGGCGGCATCCGCAAGCCCGAACCCGCCCTGCCCTTCTTCGAGCTCGTCGTCAACCTCGTCCGCCGCCACGCCCCGCAGGCCGCCATCGCCTTCAACACCAGTGGCTCCGACAGTGTCGAGGCCGCCCAGCGCTGGCTCTGACCCGCATCCGGAGTGGGAAGTCGGCCGGGCCGACTTCCTACTCCGAGGGCCGGCCGTCGGTGAGGGAGCGGCTGAACCGGAGGCCGGGGCGGTCGTCGAGGGTGAGTTCGGCGACGACCGTGAAGCCGTTGCGGGTGAGGACGGCTCGGGAGGCGAGGTTGTCGAGGGTGGTGACGGCGGTCAGCGACGTGAGGGCGTAGTCCGCGGCGGCCAGCCGGCAGAGGTGGGCGACGGCGGTGGTGGCGACGCCCCGGCCGACCGCGTGTTCGCCGACGCGGTAGCCGAGTTCGGCGGTGCCGTCGGCGATGTCGACGAGGTTGACGCGGCCGAGGACGGCGCCGGCCGTGTCGAGGACGACGTGGAACCGGCAGGCGCCGGAGTCCTGTTCGGCGAGCAGGGCGGCGTGGCGGGCCGGGAACTCGGCGAAGTAGGCGTCGCCGCGGTCCGGAACGGTCCGCGCGAACCAGGCGCGGTTGGCGCGCTCGAAGGCCAGCAGGGCGTCGGCGTGGTCCGGGCGGAGGCGTTCCAGGTTCAGCATGCCGCCAGTCTGGCCCGCAGGCCTTCGGCGAGTCAGGCGAATTCCTTCCGCGGCCTCTCCGGCGCCCTAAGGTCGTGGCCATGAGTGACATTCAGAACGGGGCCCTGATCCGCGTGCTGCTCGCCGAGGACCAGGGGATGGTCCGGGAGGCGCTGGCGGCGCTGCTCGGGCTGGAGGGGGACATCGACGTCGTCGCGCAGGTGGGGCGCGGGGACGAGGTGGTGGCGGCGGTGCTGGCGCACGAGGTGCAGGTGGCCGTGCTGGACATCGAGATGCCGGGGATGACGGGCATCGAGGCGGCGGCCGAACTGCGCCAGAACGCGCCGGGGACGAGGGTGGTGATCGCGACGACCTTCGGCCGGCCAGGGTACCTGCGGCGGGCGATGGAGTCGGGGGCGGACGCGTTCCTGGTGAAGGACGCTCCGGCCTCGGAGCTGGCGGAGGCGATCCGCCGGGTGCTGCGCGGGGAGCGGGTGATCGATCCGGTGCTGGCGGCGGCCGCGCTGGCGGAGGGGGCGAACCCGCTGACGGCGCGCGAGCGGGACGTGCTGGGCGCGGCGGCGGACGGGGCGGTGAACGCGGACATCGCGCGGCGGCTGCACCTGTCGGAGGGGACGGTCCGCAACTACCTGTCGATGGCGATCCAGAAGACCGAGGCCCGCAACCGCACCGAGGCGGTGCGGATCGCCCGGGAGAAGGGCTGGCTCTGAGCGCGCCCCCGGCCGGCTCCGAGCGCGTTCTCGACCGGCTCCGAGCGCGTTCTCGGGCGGTCGTCAGTTGAGCCGGTGCCGGGCGGCCCGGGCCTCCTGGCGGACCTTGGCGGCGGTGTCGGGGTCGAAGGTGTCGAGGATCTGCGCGAAGGCGTCCATCTCGGCCGAGCCGCCGAGGAAGTCGCCGGTGCGGACGAGGAGTTCGGCGCGTTCGAGGCGGAGCTGGGCGGGGTGGCGGGGCAGCAGGAGGGCGAGTTCGGTGGCCCAGAGCTGGGTGCGGGCGTGTTCGGGGCGGTCGGCGGCCCAGGCGCGGATGTTGCCGAGCACGCGCAGCACGAGGTCGAGCGGCTGGGCGGGGGTGAGCAGGTCGGGGCTGAACTCCTGCCCGGCGCCGCGGACCAGACGTTCGGCGTCGTCCGGGTCGAGCAGCCGCCCGCCGTGGAAGGGGTCGGCGAGCACGTACTCGTCGCCGCCGCCCGGCCCTCCGACGGCGACGATGACGTGGCCGGGCAGCGCGATGCCGTGGACGGCGAGCCCGGCCCGCCGCCCGACCGCCATCCACACCAGGGACAGCATGATCGGCAGTCCGCGCCGCCGCCGCAGCACGTCGGGCAGCAGCGAGGATTCGAGCCGCCGGTAGTCGGACTGCCGCCCGTGGAAGCGTTCCCGCCCGCCGAGGACGGCGGCGAGCAGGGCGGCGGTCTCCTCCGGGCCGGCGGGGGCGCGTTCGGCGACGGCGATCCGGACGGCGCTCGCGTGCCGGTCGAGGGCGGCCTCGCAGGCGGCGAGCAGGGCGTCCACGCTGGGCGGTTCCCCGGGGTCGTCCGGGTCGAGGACCGGGCCGTGTTCGGCGGCGGCGAGCAGGCAGAGCAGCACCGGGTCGGGATGCTCGGCGCGGGCGGCGGTCCGGAAGCGGTCTCTGCTCTGCTCGGTCACGGTGACGGCGACGGCTTTCGTACGGCGGGCGGGCAAAGGCGGGCGAGGAGCGGCGGGCGGGCAGGGCGGCGGTGCGGGCGGGCGGTGCTACCCCTGGGGGAGAAGGGCGTAGTGGTAAGTGTGACTGGTCGTGAAGCCGAGTCCGTCATAGAGCGCGATCGCCCCGGTGTTGTCCGCCTCGACCTGGAGGTACCCGCCGGTCGCCCCCTCCTCGGCGGCCCGGGCGGCGAGCACCGCCATGACGGTCGTGGCCAGCCCGGCCCGCCGGGCGTACGGCGCGACCTCGATCGCGCCGAAGCAGGCCCAGGGCCCGTCGATGACGCAGCGTCCGATCGCCAGCGGCGGCTGTCCGGGGGCGCCCGGCACGGTGGCGAACCAGACCGACGGCCCGCCGTGCAGCACCTGCCGGGCGGCCTGCTCCAGCGCCTCGTCCTCGCCGACCCGGCGGTAGAGCGAGAGCCAGGCCGGGTCGGCGGTCCGGGCGAGCCGGACCCGCTCGGGCCCGGAGCCGGTCCGGGCGAGCCCGGCCAGCGGTGCGGTGCGCACCAGCGTGGGCGCGTAGCCGGCCCCCAGCCGGTCGAGCTCGGCCCGCAGTTCGTCCGGCGAGCCCGGGGTGATCACCTCGACGTACGCGGGAAGGCCGCGCGCCGCGTACCAGCGGCGGACGGCGGCGAGCGCGTCGGGCAGCGGCAGTCCGGGGTCGCCGAGCGCCTGGACGGAGTTGGCGCGCCGGGTGAACCCGGCCGAGGCGCGCAGCGTCCACCCGCCGAGCGGCTCCTGTTCGACGGCGGGCCAGCCGCGGGCCGCGATCCGCTGGAGTTCGACGGGCGTGGCGGCGGGCAGCGGTGCGCGCCGGGCCGGGAAGAGCGGCACGACCTTGCCCGCGACCAGCAGCTTCTCGGCGAAGGAGACGGGGTCGCCGGTCCGCGGGGCGACCGTCAGTCCATGATCGTCCCACGATGTGAGCACGCCGATCGAATCCCGGAACACCGGACGGTCGTCCACGAACCCCGAGAGGCGGCGGACGGACACACGTCGTCCCACGTCAGAGCGATCTATCCGGACCTCCGGACGGTCCTGGGCCGGGCCGCCTGCCGTCATCTGGGCACCTCCTGTGCATTTGCGGTCTCCGACCCGCGATACTAGGGGCGGGCATCGACGACGCCGCGCTCACCGCGCACGCGAGCAGAACAGAACGGGCCGCCACGGCCCTTCCGAGGAGGAACGACAGCGTGACCTACGTCATCGCGCAGCCTTGTGTCGACGTGAAGGACAAGGCGTGCATCGAAGAGTGCCCGGTTGACTGCATCTACGAGGGCGAGCGATCGCTCTACATCCACCCGGATGAGTGTGTCGACTGTGGCGCTTGCGAGCCGGTCTGCCCGGTCGAGGCGATCTTCTACGAGGACGACACCCCGGAGGAGTGGAAGGACTACTACAAGGCGAACGTCGAGTTCTTCGACGATCTGGGTTCGCCCGGTGGCGCCTCGAAGCTGGGTCTGATCGAGCGCGACCACCCCTTCATCGCCGCTCTGCCGCCGCAGAACGCCGACCACTGACGATCGGTGGCATCTGAGCTGTGAACACCAACAGCACGCGCGCGCCGTTCCCGGGTCACCCGGGGGCGGCGCGCCGCGTTTCCGACCTCCTGCCGGTCTTCCCCTGGGACAAGCTGGAGCCGTACAAGGCGACCGCGCTGGCCCACCCGGGCGGTCTCTGCGACTTCTCGGTGGGCACCCCGGTGGACCCGGTCCCCGAGGTGATCCAGAAGGCGCTGGCCGCCGCCACCGACACGCCGGGCTACCCGACGGTGTGGGGCCCGGTGGAGCTGCGCGAGGCGATCGCCGGCTGGCTGCACCGCCGCTGCGGCGCCGAGATCGGCCCGCAGGCCGTGCTGCCGACCGTCGGCTCCAAGGAGCTGGTGGCCTGGCTGCCGACCCAGCTCGGCCTCGGCCCGGGCGACCAGGTCGCCTACCCGCGGCTGGCCTACCCGACGTACGAGGTGGGCGCGCGGCTGTGCGGCGCGGAGCCGGTCGAGTACGACTCGGTGGACGAGCTGGACGGTTCGCGGGTGCGCCTGCTCTGGGTGAACTCGCCGTCCAACCCGACCGGCCGGGTGCTCGGCGGGGACGAGCTGCGCCGGGCGGTCGCCTGGGCCCGGGAGCACGGGGCGCTGCTGGTCAGCGACGAGTGCTACCTGGAGCTGGGCTGGTCCGCCGAGCCGGTCTCGGTCCTGCACCCGGACGTCTGCGGCGCGGGCCACGAGGGCCTGCTGGCCGTCCACTCGCTCTCCAAGCGCTCCAACCTGGCCGGCTACCGCGCCTCCTTCGTGGCGGGTGACCCGGTGGTGGTCAGGGAGCTGCTGGAGGTCCGCAAGCACGGCGGCATGATCGTGCCGGCGCCGGTCCAGGCGGCGACGATCGCGGCGCTGTCGGACGACGCGCACGTGGCGGAGCAGCGGGAGCGGTACGCGGCCCGGCGCTCGGCGCTGCGGGCGGCGCTGGAGGCGTACGGCTTCCGGGTCGAGCACTCGCAGGCGAGCCTCTACCTGTGGGTGACGCAGGACCGCCCGTGCTGGGAGACCGTGGCCGAGCTGGCCGCACTGGGCATCCTGGTGGCGCCCGGTGACTTCTACGGGCCGGCCGGCGAGCGCTTCGTCCGGGTCGCGTTCACCGCGACCGACGAGCGGGTGGCCGCGGCCGTGGAGCGGCTGAACGCGGCCCGCTGACCGACGCCGAAGGGGCCGGTGTTCCGAACGGAACACCGGCCCCTTCGCCGTACCCGGGGCGGGTTACAGCGGCAGACCGCTGATGCTGCCGCCGTTCACGCCGCCCAGCAGGCCGCCGATCGGGCCGAGCGCGCCGGTGAGGCCGGACAGCGGGTTGTTCGGGCCGAGGTCGGCGCCGCCGAGGCGGTTGGCCGAGCCGTGCTCGGCCAGGCCCAGGACGTCGGTGGCGGGCAGGGCGGGCAGCGCGCGCGCGACGGAGCCGAGCGGCAGCGCGTCGGTGACGGCGTTGGTGCCGGGGACGGCGCCGGCGAGCTTGTCGGCGCCGGGCAGGCCCTTGGCGATGGAGCCGGTCTGGGCGAGCCCGCCGACCGGGCTGGCCGCGGCGCTGCGGGTGCCGACGCCCTTGCCGGTGACGGCCTCGCCGAGCTTGCCGGCCAGTGCGGAGGCGACCTTCGGGGTGACGGCGGAGAGCTGGCCGGTGGTGGCGGCGGTCTGGCCGACCGGGGCGGTCAGCGAGCTGGCCTTCTCGTTCGCCTCGGGGAGCTGGTGGGCGACGATGTTGCCGGCGGCGTCGGCGGAGGCCGGTACGCCCGCGGCGACGGTGGCGGCGCCGGTGCTGCCGGCGGCCTGGCCCAGCTGGTGGGTGGTGTGCTGGAGGGTGGAACCGGTGTCGGTGTTGGTCAGCTGGCCCAGCGGCGCGACCAGGTCGCTCTTGGGCAGCAGGGCGTCGCCGCCCAGGGCGGACGCGGAGCCGGCCGCGACCAGCGGGGTCGCGCCGGCCGCCACGAGCAGCGCGGCGCTGGCGATCCGTCGCGTGAGGGGGTGAGACATGGGGCTCCTCGGAGGGTCTGGGTCCGTCACGTCCGCCGGGCGGACGACGGTGTTACCGCTTGAGAAGCCAGAAGGTTTCGGCCTGGATCAGGAAAGTGTCTGACCGACCATCGGATCGTAGGACCGGCGTGACGGCGTCTGGCGGGCCCGTACGGCCCCCGTGGACCCGGCCCCGGGCAAGGGGAGTGACGGTTCTCCAGCGGGGCCGCCACGGCGGGCTCCCGGTCCACCGCGGTTGACCGGGTTCACCCGTCCGGCGGCCACCCGAAC
This sequence comes from Kitasatospora sp. NPDC058478, assembly GCF_042720345.1. Lineage (NCBI taxonomy): Bacteria > Bacillati > Actinomycetota > Actinomycetes > Kitasatosporales > Streptomycetaceae > Kitasatospora > Kitasatospora sp. NPDC058478. The sequence continues at coordinate 10,596 of NZ_JBHXML010000052.1, forward strand.
GTCGGTTCGTCAGCCCTTGTCGGACGTGGCGAGGGTGACCTGAACGAGCTTGGTCGACGTCCCGGAGGTCTGCGACTGCCAGCCGTCCTCCGACTTGGCCTTGCGCCAGATCTTCCCGTCGTAGGCGACCGTCGCGATGCCCAGCTGCTGGGCCTGGGCGACCGCCCAGTGGGCGACCTCCCAGCCGCTCGCCCGCTCGGCGGTGATCCCGCCGTCGGCTCCGTCGGCCGAGGAGGTCAGCGCGGCGGCGGACGGGTCCGGGGTGAGCGAGACCGCGTTCTCGGCGCCCTTGATGGTCGAGGCGTACCCGGTGGCCGGGGTCACGGTGCGGCCGAACTCGCGGCGCACCCGGTCGGACAGCACCTGGGCCCGGTCCGCGGCGGTGGGCTGGGAGGCGGCCGGGGAGACGGAGGCACTCGCCGTGGGGGAGGACGAGTCGGCCGGATCCGGCTTGGCGTAATCGCGCACCACGCAGGAGAACGAACCGGGCTCCCGGCCGGCCAGCGCCGAGGTGAGCAGCGTCGCCTTGGTCTCGTGCTTGGCGTACGCCTGCGGGTAGCCGCTCTTCTGCACGGCCTGGGCCGCGTCGGTCAGCGGCAGCCGGGTGTAGCCGGGCACCTTGACCAGGCCGTCCAGGAACTTGTTGGTCGCGTAGACCGGGTCCCCGATCTGCTGCGCCGTGCCCCAGCCCATCGAGGGCCGCTGCTGGAACAGGCCGATCGAGTCCCGGTCGCCGCCCGCGAGGTTGCGCAGCTTGGACTCCTGCATCGCGGTGGCCAGCGAGATCGTCGTCGCCCGGTCCGGTAGCCCGCGCGAGCGCGCCACCGCGGCGATCGTCGCGGCGTTGGCCGCCTGCGGGAGCTCCAACGTGCCGCTGCCGGCCGCGGTCTTCACCGTGCAGCCCTCGGGCTCGCCCTGCTTGAAGCCGAACCACCAGATGCCGACCACGGCCAGTCCCGCGACCAGCGCGAGGCCGAGCAGGCCGACGATCACGAGCAACAGCGCGCGCAGTGGACCGCGGCGGGGGGGCGCCAACTCCTCGCCCAGCTCCTCGCCGCTCTTTCTCCTGGCCACCGTCGCCCCTCTCGCGCCTTGCTTCTTGATCCGACACCGTACCCACTCGGACGGGTGTGCGGCGCCACCCGGTTGCGGTTACCCGCCCGCTCGCTCCGGGGCGGGCCGCCGCGCCCCGCGTCACGCAAGCGCCACGCCGGGCGCACACCCCGCGGACTAGGCTGGCGCCATGAGCAGCCCGAACCCGACGCCCCTGGACCTCACCCTCGACGGCGGCGCGCTGACCGCCCGGCTCGTCGACTTCCCGTCGGTGAGCGGCGACGAGCAGGCGCTCGCCGACGCCGTGGAGACCGCGCTGCGCGGCTACCCGCACCTGACCGTGGACCGGTACGGCAACAACGTGGTCGCCCGCACCACCCTCGGCCGCCCCGAGCGCGTCCTGCTCGCCGGCCACCTGGACACCGTGCCGATCGCCGACAACGTGCCCTCCCACGTCGAGGGGGACCTGCTCTACGGCTGCGGCACCTCGGACATGAAGTCCGGCGTCGCCGTCCAGCTGCGGCTCGCCGCCACCCTGACCGAGCCCAACCGCGACCTCACCTTCGTGTTCTACGACTGCGAGGAGGTGGAGGCCCACCGCAACGGCCTCGGCCACCTCGCCAGGGAGCACCCGGACTGGCTGACCGCCGACTTCGCGGTGCTGATGGAGCCGAGCGGCGCGGTCGTCGAGGGCGGCTGCCAGGGCACCCTGCGGGCGCAGATCCGGCTCACCGGCGTGCGCGCGCACGCGGCCCGCAGCTGGCTCGGCGACAACGCCATCCACCACGCCGCCGAGGTGCTCACCCGGCTCGCGGACTACCGGCCGCGCCGGGTGGAGATCGACGGACTGGAGTACCGGGAGGGCCTGAACGCCGTCCGGATCGACGGCGGCGTGGCCGGCAACGTCATCCCGGACGAGTGCGTCGTGACGGTCAACTTCCGCTACGCGCCGGACCGCAGCGAGGCGGAGGCGGAGAAGCACGTGCGGGAGGTCTTCGACGGCTTCGAGCTGACCGTCACCGACTTCGCCCCGGGCGCGCTGCCCGGGCTCGCCCAGCCGGCCGCCCAGGCCTTCCTGGAGGCCACTGGCGGCCAGGCCCGGGCCAAGTTCGGCTGGACCGACGTCGCCCGGTTCAGCGCGCTGGGCGTCCCGGCGGTCAACTACGGCCCCGGTGACCCGAACCTCGCGCACAAGCGGGAGGAGCACTGCTCGCTGAGCGCCATCGCGGAGACCGAGGACCGGCTGAGGGCCTGGCTGACCAGCTGAGGTGCCGCTCCGATGATCGGCCGGTCCGACCGGCCGATCATCGGCTGAGCGCCATCTTCCGGTCGCCCAACCGACCTTCCCCTGTTGCCTGAAAACCGGGATCACCGGACGTAGGGTTTCGTCATGACAGGCACAGGAGACGAGAAGCACTACGGACACGGCCCCGAGCAGGTCGGCGCGCCGCGGAAGAAGAAGGCCTGGCCCGAGAAGCAGAAGGGCCCGGTGCTGGTGCGCCGGGACCAGGTCGGCACGAGCACCACGGACCAGCGGCTGCTGGACACCACCGGCCCGACCGACTGGCTGCACACCGATCCGTGGCGGGTGCTGCGGATCACCTCCGAGTTCGTCGAGGGCTTCGGCGCCCTCGCCGAACTCCCGCCCGCGATCAGCGTCTTCGGCTCCGCCCGGACCCCGGCCGACTCGCCCGAGTACGAGGCCGGCGTGGCCATCGGCCGGGCCCTCGCCGAGGCCGGCTACGCGGTGATCACCGGCGGCGGCCCGGGTGCCATGGAGGCCGCCAACCGCGGCGCCTCCGAGGCCGGCGGCCTCAGCGTCGGCCTCGGCATCGAGCTGCCCTTCGAGCAGGGCCTCAACGAGTTCGTCGACCTCGGGCTGAACTTCCGTTACTTCTTCGTCCGCAAGACGATGTTCGTGAAGTACTCCCAGGGCTTCGTGGTCCTGCCCGGCGGGCTCGGCACGCTGGACGAGCTGTTCGAGGCGCTCACCCTGGTGCAGACGAAGAAGGTCACCCGCTTCCCGGTGATCCTCTTCGGCAGCGCGTACTGGGGCGGCCTCTACGAGTGGCTGAAGAACACCCTGGTCGCGCAGGGCAAGGCGGCCCCGCACGACCTGGAGCTGTTCCACATCACCGACGAGATCGACGAGGTCATGAAGATCCTCGCCGACACCCGCCGGCCGACCAACCAGATCTAGGCCCTCCGGCCCTCCGGGCCGCCTACGCCAGCCCCCGGCGGGCGACCGCCGGGGGGCGGGTGCCCCGGATCGAGGCGACCATGTCCAGCACCTGGCGGGTCTCCGCGACCTGGTGGACCCGGTAGACCTGCGCGCCCAGCCAGGCCGAGACCGCGGTGGTGGCCAGGGTGCCGAGCAGCCGCTCGTTCACCGGCCGGTCCAGCGTCTCGCCGACGAAGTCCTTGTTGGACAGTGAGACCAGCACCGGGAAGCCGGTCGCGGTCATCTCCGGCAGCCGCCGGGTGGCCTCCAGCGAGTGCCGGGTGTTCTTGCCGAAGTCGTGCCCCGGGTCGATGATCACCGCGTCCCGCCGCACACCCAGCCCCACCGCCCGCTCGGCCAGCCCGACGGTCACCCGCAGGATGTCCGCCATCACGTCCTGGTAGCCGACCCGGTGCGGCCGGGTGCGCGGCTCGGCGCCGCCCGCGTGCGTGCAGACCAGCCCGACGTCGTGGCGCGCGGCCACCTCGGCGAGCTCCGGGTCCACCCCGCCCCAGGCGTCGTTCAGCAGGTCGGCGCCCACCTCGCAGACCGCCTCGCCGACCTCGTGCCGCCAGGTGTCGACGCTGATCACGGCCTCCGGGTGGCGCTTGCGCAACTCGGCCACGAAGGGCACGGTGCGCCGCAGCTCCTCCTCCACCGTGACCTCGTCACCGGGCCCGGCCTTCACCCCGCCGATGTCCAGGATCGCCGCGCCCTCGGCCATCGCGCGGTCGGCGGCGGCGAACGCGGCCTCGTCCGCGAAGGTCGCCCCCTTGTCGAAGAACGAGTCCGGCGTCCGGTTGACGATCGCCATGATCACCAGCTCGTCGTCACCGAATTCCCGCGGTCCCAGGCGCAGTGCCACCGATGTCTCCTCCACAGCTGCTGCGGGTGCGATGATGGCCCCCGGCCTCACAGGGACCATGCTGTCATGATCAGTTTGGTCGGGGGCACTTCGCAGCAGGCCGGCCGGGAGTTCGGGAGGACAGCTCGTGTTCTGGGTGATCGTGGTCGCCATGGCCGTGGTGGTCGGCGGCGCCGCGCTGGTGGCGCTCGGCGGGGGCGGCTCGATGCCGGAGGCGGTGCAGGACCGCCTCGCGGCCCGGCTGCCGCAGGACCGTCCGCTGAGCAAGGCGGACGTCGACGACCTGCGGCTGCCGATGGCCGTCCGCGGCTACCGGATGGACGAGGTCGACGACGTCCTGGACCGCCTCGGCGCCGAACTCGCCTACCGCGACTCGCGGATCGCCGAACTGGAGGCCGCCGGTCACCTGCGCGGCGCGGTCGAGGCGACCGACGGCCCGGACGCCGGCGCCGAACCGCTGCCCGGACTGGAGGAGTTCGCGAAGGTGGTCGAGCCGGCCGTCGCGCTCACCAAGGAGCGGCCCGAGCAGGAGCGGCCCGAGGACGCGAAACCGGTGAACGACCGGTGACCGCCCTCACCGAGGGCGCGGTGCTCGGCGCGGACGGCCTGCGCCGCTGCGCCTGGGGCGAGTCGACCGACGACTACCGGGCCTACCACGACACCGAGTGGGGCCGTCCGGTGCACGGCGACGACGCCCTGTTCGAGCGGGTCTGCCTGGAGGCGTTCCAGTCCGGGCTGTCCTGGCTGACCATCCTGCGCCGCCGGGAGGGCTTCCGGGCCGCGTTCGCCGGCTTCGGGATCGCCGAGGTCGCCGAGTTCGGCGAGGCGGACGTGGAGCGGCTGCTCGCCGACACCGGCATCATCCGCAACCGGGCCAAGATCCAGGCCGCCATCGCCAACGCCCGGGTCGCCCGCGACCTGGACGGCGGGCTGGACGCGCTGATCTGGCAGTTCGCCGGAGCCCCGGACCGGCCGGCCCCCCGCACGACGGGGGAGGTGCCGGCCGTCACGCCCGAGTCGACCGCGCTCGCGAAGGCCCTGAAGAAGGAGGGCTTCCGCTTCGTCGGCCCGACCACCGCCTACGCCCTGATGCAGGCCTGCGGCCTGGTCGACGACCACCTGGCGGACTGCCACGTCCGCACCGCGCGCCCGGTCTGACCGGTCGGGCAGGGCCTGGGGCCTAGCGGCCCAGGTACTGCGGCTTCTCCTTGGCGATGAAGGCGCGGACCGCGATCCGGTGGTCCTCGCTCTCGCCGGCCAGGGTCTGCAGCTCGTCCTCCTTGTCGAGCAGTTCGTCCAGCGAGTGCGAGGCGCCGTACGCCAGCGACTCCTTGATGGCGCCGTAGGCCACCGTGGGGCCCGCGGCCAGCTCCTGGGCGAAGGCCCGCGCGGTGGCGGCGAGCTCCCCGGCCGGCACCACCCTGGTGGCCAGGCCCAGCTCCAGCGCCTCGGCGGCCTTGACCGTCCGGGGCAGCATCAGCAGCTCGGTGGCCCTGGCGTGCCCGACCAGCCGGGGCAGCGTCCAGGAGGCGCCCGAGTCGGCGGTCAGGGCGATCCCGGCGAAGGCGGTGTTGAAGCCGGCCCGGTCGGAGAGGACCCGGAAGTCGCAGGCGAAGGCCAGCGAGGCGCCCGCGCCGGCCGCCACCCCGCCGACCGCGGCGACGGTCGGCTTGCGCATCCCGGCCAGCGCCCGCACCAGCGGGTTGTAGTGCTCGGCGACGGTGCGCAGCGCGCCCTCGCCGGTCTCGTCGGCCCGCTTCAGCATCGTCAGGTGCTCGTTCAGGTCCTGCCCGACGCAGAACGCGCGCTCGCCGGCCCCGGTCAGCAGCACCGCCCGCGCCGCCGGGTCCGCGGCCGCGGCGGCCACGGCGTCCCGCAGTGCGATCTTGGTCGCTACGTCGAGGGCGTTCATCGCCTCCGGGCGGTTGATGGTGATGACGGCCAGGCCGCCGTCCAGCTCGTACAGCACGGAATCGGACATGGGCGAGGGCTCCCCGGTGGTCGGCTCGGTGTCGGTCGAGTGCCAGGATGCCGGAGCGGACGGCCGGGTGAGGAGTGTGAGGTATCGCACCTTTCGGCGGCCCGCGCACCGCCGCCACGCCGGGGCTTATGACGGCAATTGCGGCGCTTGGGGGCGGTCCGGCCGATGTTGCACCGAGAGTGATGTTGGTCATCAGCCCGTGGCATGCGGGATAATGGCTTCCGATCAATGCGTTCGATACCGGCGGTGGACGGACTGCCGGTGCGTAGCTGAGCGGTTGCAGGAAGGGGAACGAGCATGGCGGCCATGAAGCCGCGGACGGGTGACGGCCCGCTCGAAGTCACCAAAGAGGGACGGGGCATCATCATGCGCGTTCCGCTCGAAGGCGGCGGACGCCTTGTGGTGGAGCTCACACCTGACGAGGCCGACGCCCTCGGCGAGGCCCTGAAGAAGGCCTGCGGCTGACCGCAGCGGGTGCTCGTCATCTCCTGGAGATGTGCTGCCGGGCCCGGGTACGACGTCATGTCGGCCCGGGCCCCGCGGCGTTTGGGGCCCTGCGGCGTTCAGGGGCCCGGCGCATCAGGCGCCCGGCGGCCGCGGCCTGAGGCGGCGGGACCGCCACCTGACGGTCCCACTGCCTGACGGCCCTGCCGCTCGACGGTCCTACCGCTTGATGGCGCAGAGCAGCCCGTCCGAGACCGGCAGCAGCGCCGGCAGCAGCGCCTCGCTCTCCCGGACGTCCCGGACCAGGTCGCGCACCGCGCCCGTCTGGGGGTCCTGCAGCTCCGGCTCGGCCAGCCGGCCCTCCTGGAACACCCCCTCGAAGCAGACCATCCCGCCCGGCCGCAGCAGCCGCAGCGACTCCAGCAGGTACTCCCGGGACTCGGCCGGGTCGCCGTCGCAGAACACCAGGTCGTACTGGCCGTCGGCGAGCCGGGGCAGCACCTCCAGCGCCCGGCCCGGTATGAACCGCGAGCGGTTGGCCGCGAATCCGGCCGCGTGGTACGCCTCGCGGGCCAGCTGCTGGCGCACCGGTTCGGAGTCCACCGTGGTGAGCACGCCGTCCGGCCGCATGCCGCGCAGCAGGTAGACCCCGGAGACGCCCGTCCCGGTGCCGATCTCGGCCACCGCCTTGGCGTCCAGTGCCGCGGCCAGCAGTCGCAGGCACGCCCCGCCGCTGGGCCCGATCGCCCGTATCCCGGTGCGCGCGGACTGCGCCCGGGCGTAGGTCAGCACCGCGTCCTCGCCGACGTAGGTGTCGGCGAGGGCCACACGCTCGGGCCCGAACTCGCTGATGGCTGCCTCTTTCGGAGCCCCGGGTTACGGCCCGGTGCCGAGGGAAGTCGATATTTCCTGGCACAGATTACTGGCCGACCGGGAACCGCGTACGGCGGCGGGCCGTTGTCACGAAGGACCGGGTACGGGAGACCTCCCGGGCACTTTTATCCGGGCTTGACGGGTGAGGTGGATATGGTGGTGGCCCTGCTGGGCAGAAGAGCCGACCGAGGAGGTGTGGCCGAGGGCGACGTCCCCGTGCGGCGGCACTCCCGCTGCACCGCGTCGGCCCGTACGCCGAAGCCCGTGATGAACCAGCCTGCGCACTCCGACCTGGACCAGCCCGCCGCCGCAACGCCGGCCGCCGGTACCACCGAGGCCCCCGCCCTCGCGACCTTCACCGAGGGCCCCGACGCGCAGACCTGGACTCCGCCCTCCTGGGAGGAGATCGTCGAGGCGCACAGCGCCCGGGTCTACCGCCTCGCGTACCGCCTGACGGGAAACCAGCACGACGCCGAGGACCTCACCCAGGAGGTCTTCGTCCGGGTGTTCCGTTCGCTGTCCACCTACACCCCCGGCACGTTCGAGGGCTGGCTGCACCGGATCACCACCAACCTGTTCCTGGACATGGTCCGCCGCCGCCAGCGCATCCGCTTCGACGCGCTCGGCGAGGACGCGGCCGAGCGGCTCGCCTCCCGCGAGCCCAGCCCGGCCCAGCACTTCAGCGACACCCACTTCGACGCCGACGTGCAGCACGCCCTGGACACCCTCGCCCCGGAGTTCCGCGCCGCCGTGGTGCTCTGCGACATCGAGGGACTGTCCTACGAGGAGATCGCCGCCACGCTGGGCGTCAAGCTCGGCACCGTCCGCAGCCGCATCCACCGCGGCCGCTCGCACCTGCGCGCCGCGCTCAAGCACCGTGCCCCCGGCTCGGCCCCCGGGCGCGAGCGCCGCGGCGGCTCGGAGGAGCCGGTGCCGGTCGGCGCCGCCGTCGAGGGCGCGCTCGCGCCGGGTGCGCGCGGACGGAGGCGATCGTGAGCGGAACCGGCCGGTCCGGGCCGGGCCAGCCGGACCCGTCCGGCCGGTCGGCGGCCAGGCGGGGCTGGGCCCTGCCCGGCCGCCGCGGCGGCGACGAACCGGGCGAGCCCGTCCTGCCCGCGCTCCCGCTGCCGGGCGAGACGGCGCTGCGCGCGGTGCCGGTGCGCCCCGCCGAGCCGGCCGCCGAGGAGCACCACCTCGGTGAGCGCCTCTCCGCGTTCCTGGACGGCGAACTCGGCCACGACTCGCGCGATCGCGTCCAGGCCCACCTGGCGACCTGCCCGCAGTGCCTCGCCGAGGTCGACGCGGGCCGGGCCGTCAAGCACCTGCTGACCCGCACCGGCACCCCCGGGCCGTCCTCCGGCCTGATGGCCCGGCTGATGGCCGTCGGCGCCCTGCCGGCGGACGATCCGGCGGAGGCCGACTGGCCCGTCGGGCGCGGCAGCCGCGGTGACGACGACGACCTGCCCGGCGGCGGGGTCGCGGCCGGCGGCACGCTCGGCGGCAGCCGGCTCACCGGCGGCTCCTTCGGCCGCGGCGCAGGCGCCTCCTTCGGCACGGGCGCGCTCGGCGCCGACACCCCGGTGCCCGGGGTCGACCCGCGGGCGTTCGGGCGCGGCGGCGCGGTGCTGCGGCCCCTGATGGGCCGGCGCAACGGCCGCCCCGAGGCCGCGGCCCGCCCCGAGAGCCCCGCCCGGCCCCGCCCGGCCGCCGCCGCCGTACGCTCCGCCGCGCCGCGCGGGCGCCGCTTCGTCTTCGCCGCCGCGGGCGCCTTCTCGGTCGCCGCGGTCACGCTCGGCGGGGTCGGCGGCCTCAGCGCGCAGAGCGAGGACCAGCACGGCAACCCGGTCAGCACGGTCGGCAACAGCGGCGGCACGGGCCGCGGCGGGGGCCTGGTCCCGATGACCGCGCAGATCCCGGTGGACTTCCCGGCCCACCCCGTCGCCGCGACCCGCGACGCGACGCCGCCGCCGGCCTCGGAGCGAAACTCGGGCGGCCTGCCCGCACTGCGCCAGCAGACCCGCTAGGCCCTGTCCGGGCCTGGAGCGCCGCTCGCGCCCCGGTCGCGACGATCTCGGCCATCGGCAGGTCTTTACCACGGCTTCATCGCAGCGTGGACCATGGACCCGCCGATGGCCATTACCCTGTAGGGACCGTCGTCCGACGAGCTAGGGAGCTTAGGTGTTCAGCGATGTAGGCGGGCTGGAGATCCTGACCCTGGCCGTGATGGCGATCATCATCTTCGGCCCCGACAAGCTCCCGAAGCTGATCCAGGACACCATGGGCTTCATCCGGAAGGTCCGTTCCTTCGCCGACAACGCGAAGGAGGACATCCGCAGCGAGCTGGGCCCCGAGTTCAAGGACTTCGAGTTCGAGGACCTGAACCCCAAGACCTTCGTCCGCAAGCAGCTCCTGGGCGACGAGGAGGACCCGCTGGGCCTCAAGGAGATGAAGGACTCGCTCGACATCCGCTCCGTCCTGGACGACAAGCCGGCGGCGCCGGTGAACGGCCGCAACGGCAGCGTCAGCTTCGAGAAGGCCGCCGCCCCGGTGGCGGCCTCCACCGGGGCGCCGTTGCAGCCCGGCGAGCGGCCCCCGTTCGACCCCGACGCGACCTGACCGGCCCCCGGTCACGCCCCGTACGACCACGCCACCGCCCCGCCCGGCCGCCCGGCTGAGCGGGGCGGCGGCGTGTGCGCCGCTATTGTGCTGATTGTTCCCGCTGAGCCGTCCGTCACATTCCGCGCTGTCGCGGACCAGGAACGGCTCCCGGGAACGCCGCGGTACGCCACGATGGGAGCGCGCCACGGCAGGCAAACGTGTGTTTGAGGAGGCCCGGGGATGGACGCGACGAGTCAGGCGGTGGGGACGACGGCCACGGCCGGCGGACCGGTGGTCGGCGGACAGGCCGGCCCGGCGGACCCGCTGGTGCCCTACCTGTCCGCCGACTTCCCCTGGTACGGCCTGGACGACGGCTGGACCGGCCGCCGCTACCTGATGCAGGCCGGCGCCGGAGGCCCCCGGGCCGGGGCGCCCGGCAGCGTCGACTACGGCAGCCTCGGCCACGGCGAGGAGCCGGCCAGGCAGTACGAGCCGCGCGACATGCGCAGGTTCGCGGTCGTGGTCACGGTGGCCCGCCGGGACAGCCGCCGCAGCGCCGACAACACCGGCACCCTGGAGGCGACCTCCGCCTCCTCCGCCGCCTGGCTGGCCGGCTCGGGCCTGCTCGCCTCGACCTGGCCCGGCCAGCTCGACCGCGCGCTGCGCCAGGACTGGCTGGACCAGCAGAGCACCCTCGCGTGGGACCTCGCCGACGACCTGGCCGGCCCCGGCTGGTCCACCCTCAGCCTCCCGGTGAACGGCCTGCCGCAGCCCTTCCGCTACCGCGAGTCCGAGTACGGCTGGGTGCTCGCCGGCGAGGCCCCCGGCGTCCTGCTCGGTGCCTACGGCCGCGGCGTCAGCGCCTACGGCGCCGGCTTCGCCACCGCCCCCGACCTGACCGCCTACACCCGCCCGTAGGGCGCGAGGACGCCGAGCACGCCGAAGGGGCCGGGTGGTCGAACCACCCGGCCCCTTCGGCGACGCGTCGTCAGAACTTGTTCTTCGGGGTCAGCCCGAGGGAGAGCCCGGAGAGGCCGCGCTGGCGGCCGCCGAGCTTGCCGGCGACGGCGCGCAGGGCGGCGCCGGCCGGGGAGTCGGGGGCGGCGAGCACGACCGGGCGGCCGTCGTCGCCGCCCTCGCGCAGGCGCACGTCGATCGGGATCGAGCCGAGCACCGGGACGGTCGCGCCGACGGTGCGGGTGAGCGCGTCCGCGACGGTCTGGCCGCCGCCGGTGCCGAAGACGTCGATCATCTCGTCGCAGTGCGGGCACGGCATGCCGGACATGTTCTCGATCACGCCGACGATCTTCTGGTGGGTCTGCACCGCGATGGTGCCGGCCCGCTCGGCCACCTCGGCGGCGGCCATCTGCGGGGTGGTGACGATCAGGATCTCCGCGTTGGGGACCAGCTGGGCCACCGAGATCGCGATGTCGCCGGTGCCGGGCGGCAGGTCCAGCAGCAGGACGTCCAGGTCGCCCCAGTAGACGTCGGCGAGGAACTGCTGGAGCGCGCGGTGCAGCATCGGGCCGCGCCAGACCACCGGGGCGTTGCCCGGGGTGAACATGCCGATCGAGATGACCTTCACGCCGTGCGACTGCGGCGGCATGATCATGTCCTGGACCTGGGTGGGCCGGCCCTCGACGCCGAGCATGCGGGGCACGCTGTGGCCGTAGATGTCGGCGTCCACGACGGCGACCTTCAGGCCGTCGGCGGCCATCGCGGCGGCCAGGTTGACCGTGACGGAGGACTTGCCGACGCCGCCCTTGCCGGAGGCGACGGCGTAGACCCGGGTCAGCGTGCCCGGCTTGGCGAACGGGATCTCCCGCTCGGGGGCGCCGCCGCGCAGCAGCTGGGAGAGCTCCTTGCGCTGCTCGTCGCTCATCACGTCGAGCTCGACCTCGACGCCGGTCACACCGGGCACGCGGCCGACCGCTTCGCGGACCCGGGTGACGATGGTGTCGCGCATCGGGCAGCCGGAGACGGTCAGGTAGACCGCGACGCGCACCGCGCCGTCCTCGGCGATCCCGACCGATTTCACCATGCCGATCTCGGTGATCGGGCGGTTGATCTCCGGGTCGTTGACGGTCGCCAGCGCCTGGCGTACGGACTCCTCCGTGACGCCGGCCGCGACCTCTGTCTCGTTGGCCATGTCTTGATGGTACGGCGCTCGGGGGATCCCCTAACCCGCCGGTAGCGTGCCGCCGGTCACAGCGTCTCGGAGGGCTCCCGGCGCTCCTCGATCTCCTTGAGGAGGGACTGGAGTTCGGAGCGGATACTGCCCAGCTCCGAGGCGATGAAGGCCCTGGTGGCGACCTCGCCGAGACCGTGCCGCAGGGCCGCGACCTCGCGGGTCAGGTACTCGGTGTCCGCGATGTTGCGGTCGCTGCGGGCCCGGTCCTGCTCCATGTTGACCCGGTCCCGGTTGTCCTGGCGGTTCTGCGCGAGCAGGATCAGCGGGGCCGCGTAGGAGGCCTGGAGGGACAGCACCAGGGTGAGGAAGATGAAGGGGTAGCTGTCGAAGCGCACGTTGTCCGGCAGCAGGGTGTTCCAGGCCACCCAGATGATGATCACCACCGTCATCCAGACGATGAAGCGGCCGGTGCCCAGGAACCGCGCGATCCGTTCGGAGAGCTTGCCGAACGCCTCCGGGTCGTAGGCGGGCAGCGAGATCAGCCCGGGCCTGGCGGTGCGGGGCTGGTCGAGCCGGGTGCGGGCCGGGCCGGCCACGGAGATCTCGGCGCGCCGCTCCCGGCCGCCCTCCCGGCCGCGCAGTTCGCGCAGCTGGCGCAGTTCCCGCAGTTCGCTCTGGATGCGTTGGCGGGGGGACTCGTCCCGCCGCCCCTTGCGGTCAGCGTCCACCGTGCACCTCTTCCCTCGTGCCGTCCGTGTCGTCCGTGTCGTCGTGGCCGTGCAGGACGGACTCGCGCCAGTCCTCCGGCAGCAGGTGGTCGAGCACGTCGTCGACGGTCACCGCGCCGAGCAGGTGGTCGGCCTCGTCGACGACCGGCGCGGACACCAGGTTGTAGGTCGCCAGGTAGCTGGTGATCAGCGACAGCGGGGTGTCCGGCGGCAGCGGGTCCAGGTCGTCGTCGACCAGCGAGCCGACCAGCACGTACGGCGGCTCGCGCAGCAGCCGCTGGAAGTGCACGGTGCCCAGGTACTTGCCGGTCGGGGTCTCGTTCGGCGGCCGGCAGACGTACACCTGCGCGGCGAGCGCGGGCTTGTGGTCGGAGACCCGGATGCGGGCGAGCGCCTCGGCCACGGTCGCGTCCGGCTCCAGCACGACCGGCTCGGTGGTCATCAGACCGCCGGCGGTGTTCTCCTCGTACGACAGCAGGCGGCGGACGGGCTCGGCCTCCTCCGGCTCCATCAGCTGGAGCAGCCGCTCGGCCTCGTCGGCGGGCAGTTCGGAGAGCAGGTCGGCGGCGTCGTCCGGGTCCATCGCCTCCAGGACGTCGGCGGCGCGTTCGTCCTTGAGCTTGCCGATGATCTCGACCTGGTCGTCCTCGGGCAGCTCCTCCAGGACGTCGGCGAGCCGCTCGTCGTCGAGCGCGGCGGCCACCTCGGCGCGGCGCTTGGCGGACAGGTGGTGCATGACGCTGGCGAGGTCGGCGGCGCGCAGCTGGTCGAAGGTGGCGAGCAGGTTGGCGGCGCCCTGGTCCTGTTCGGGCAGCGTGAAGCCGGTGACGTCCTGCCAGTCCAGGGTGAGCCGCTCGCCCTTGCCCTTGCGCAGCCGGCCGGCCCGGCCGACCTGGACGAAGACCTTGCTGATCTCCCACTCGCGTATCCGGGTCTGCACCATCCCGACGTCCAGCACGGTGACGTCCTCACCGGTCTTGGACCAGGTGACGGTGCGGTCCAGCAGCTCGGCGAGCACCAGGGTCTCGGACGGGCGCTGCTCGAAGCGCCGCAGGTTGATCACGCCGGTGGCGAGCACCTGGCCGGACTCCAGGCTGGTCACCCGGGTCATCGGCAGGAAGATCCGGCGCCGGCCGACCACCTCGACCACCAGGCCCAGGACCCGCGGCGGGCGGCCGCCGAGCCGCAGCGAGACGACGACGTCACGGACCCGGCCGACCTGGTCGCCGTTCGGGTCGAAGACGGCGAGGGCGGAGAGGTGGGAGATGAAGACCCGGGTGCCTGGCCCTGCCATGAACTCCCTCTACTCGTTCGACGCCGTGCCGGGTACGCCGGGGCGCACCTGCGGGCAAGGCTACCCGCGTGTCGCGAGCCCGGCCCGACGAGGCACGGTACACAGCCGAGGAGTCCCGGGCGTGAATCTTTAGCGGCGCTTGAACAGCAGTTTGGGCAGACCGGCCGGGACGGGGCGGCGGGTGGTGGCCGCGGTGGGCATCGGCTGGGCGGCGTGCGAGCCGTCCGGCATCGCGCCCGGACGCTCGGTCAGCGCACCGGCGGGCTCCAGGCGCAGCACCCGGCACTCGCGGGCCCAGCGGTCGGTGATGGTGTCGGTGTCGGGCGCGTTCAGCCGCTTGCCCTTGAGCTCCTCGACGGCGCCCAGCCAGGCCTCGCCGCCCGGGGCCAGCTCCGAGACCCGGGCGCTCCAGCCGGTCAGCCGGCCGCCCTTGTCCTTGCTGCGGACGGTCACCACCGCGCCGGCTCCGGCGGTCAGGCCGTGCAGCGGCTGCTCGCCGCCCTCGCCGACCACCACCACGGCGCCGTCGTGCCAGGCGTGCCAGAGCGGGCGGGCCTGCTCCTGGCCGTCCGCGCGGACCCAGAGGAGGCCGGACTTCTTCGCGGCCTCCTCCAGCAGGGCCTGGTCGAGGAAGTCGTCGGCGGTCGCGGCGGCGGGCGTACGGTCCATGGCGCCCAGCGTACGACCTCCGCCGTCCACGAGTTGTCTCAACCGTCGGGCGACAGTTCCATCGGCTAGCCACGGGCCTTACCGTAGGAGCGCCCAGCCCCGGCCTGGTCCAGCCCGGCCCGGTCCAGCCCCAGCCCGGTTCAGCCCGGCCCCCGCCTCGCCCCAGCCCACGTGACCAGCAGAGGAGCGCCGTGCCCGCCGCCCGGCCCGCGACCGCCCCCGCACCAGCCGCCACCGCCACCGAGCCGGCGCACCCGCTCCCCACCGCCGACCTGCTGCTGCTCGCCGTCTCCATCGCCGGCATCTCGCTGTCCGGCCCGCTGATCAGCGCCACCGCCGCGCCCGCGCTGGCGATCGCGTTCTGGCGCAACGTCATGTCGGTCGGCGTCCTCGGCCCGTACGCGCTGCTGCGCCACCGCGCCGAACTGCGCGGGATCGGCCGGCGGGCGCTGCTGCTCGCGATCGCGGCGGGCGTACTGCTCGCCGTGCACTTCGCGCTCTGGATGCCCAGCCTGCGGATGACCTCGGTGGCCTCGGCGACCGCCCTGGTCACCACCACCCCGCTGTGGACCATCCTGCTGATGCGACTGCTCGGCGTCCGCGCCCCCCGGATGGTCTGGCTCGGTACGGGCGTGGCCTTCGCCGGCGTGCTGGTGCTGACCGGCGTCGACCTCTCGCTCTCCCCGCGCGCGCTGCTCGGCGACGCGCTCGCCCTCGGCGCGGGCCTGGCCGCCGCCGGGTACATGCTGCTGGGCGCGGAGGTCCGCAAGACCGTCAGTACCACCGCGTACACGCTGGTCTGCTACGCCACCACCGCGGTGGGCCTGCTGGCGATCTGCCTGGTCGCGGGGACGCCGCTGGCCGGCTGGCCGGCCGGGGTGTGGTGGCAGATCGTGCTGCTGATGGTCGCCGCCCAACTGCTCGGCCACTCGCTGAGCAACCGCGTGGTGCGCAGCCTCGGCCCGTCGATCACCTCCACCGCGATCCTGCTGGAGACGCCGGGCGCGGCCCTGATCGCCGCCCTCTGGCTCGGCCAGTGGCCCCCGGTGGCGGCGTATCCGGCGGTGGTGCTGATCCTGGTGGGCCTGGTCCTGGTCGCCCGTGGCGGCCGGCGGTAGTGGCTACAGCCAGCCGTTGCGGCGAAAGCCCCGGTACATCCCGACGCAGATCAGCATGATGGCGCCGAGCACCATCGGATAGCCGTACTTGTGGTGCAGCTCGGGCATGTACTCGAAGTTCATGCCGTACACGCCGGTGATCATGGTGGGCACGGCGAAGATCGCCGCCCAGGCGGTGATCTTGCGCATGTCCTCGTTCTGTGCCACCGAGACCTGCGCCAGGTTGGCCTGGAGCAGCGAGTTCAGCAGTTCGTCGAAGCCGTGCACCTGCTCGGTGACCCGGGCCAGGTGGTCGGCGACGTCCCGGAAGTACTTCTGGATGTCCGGGTCGACGAGGCGCTGCAGCGGCTCGGACAACTGCTGCATCGGGCGCAGCAGCGGCACCACGGCCCGCTTGAACTCCAGTACCTCGCGCTTGAGTTGGTACACCCGGCCGACGTCGGCGCTGCGCCCGCCCTTGGCCGAGAAGACGCCGTACTCGATCTCGTCCACGTCGTTCTGCAGCCGCTC
The DNA here is from genome assembly GCF_042720345.1 of Kitasatospora sp. NPDC058478. NCBI lineage: Bacteria > Bacillati > Actinomycetota > Actinomycetes > Kitasatosporales > Streptomycetaceae > Kitasatospora > Kitasatospora sp. NPDC058478. Next base: position 27,081 of record NZ_JBHXML010000052.1, read on the forward strand.
GGAGACCAGCAGGTAGTTGTCCACGACGTGGTCGGCGATCGCGTGCAGCACCGCGGACGGGCCCTTGGCGAGCAGTCCGGACTCGTCCGCGTCGGCCTCCAGTCGGTGCCGCAGCTCCTGCAGCGAGCCGTGGCCGCCGTGCCGGACGGTGATCACGAAGTCCCGCCCGGCGAAGACCATCAGCTCGCCGGTCTCCACCACCTCGCTGGTCGGGGTGAGCTGGTCGTGCTCGACGTAGCGGATGGTCTTGAAGACGGCGAACAGCACGTCGTCGTAGCGCTCGACCTTGGGCCGCTGGTGCGCGTGCACCGCGTCCTCGACTGCGAGCGGGTGCAGGCCGAAGCGCTGGGCGATGCCCTCGAACTCGGCCTCGGTCGGCTCGTGCAGCCCGATCCAGCTGAACGAGCCGTCCCCGTCCGGGAGTTGGTGTGCGGCCTTGATCCGGCGGGCGGCCTCGCGGGGGCTGCAGGTCTCGCCGTGGCGCTTGCCGTGCTGGTACACCGCGCAGTCGACGACCGCCGAGCCGGCGCCCACCGGGACGGCGTCGTACGCGCCGACCGCGGAGCGGCGGCGGTTGGTGCGGACGGCGGCGCGCAGGCTGTTGATCATCGACATGGCAGGCTCCCTGGAACAGGAGCCGCCGCACAGCGGCGTAGGGGTCCCCCCGGTCGGAAGGCGGGGGAGGAGCGGGCGGCCGTGGTGCGACGGCGAAGAACACCGGTGAAGGGGGGTGAGGGTGCTCTCCCGGCCGGTTCGTCCGCGTCCGGCCTGCCCGGGCTACCTCGGCTGGTTCAGCCGGTTCAGCCTGCGTGGCGAGGGGTACGGGGAAGTCGGGGCCGGGTAGAGCTGCCGGTACTGCATGGTCGGCCGGTATCCACCGCAACCACCTCCTTCGTGCCGCCGCCCCGGGAACCTGAGGATTTCCGGTGGCCAGTCGCTCACCCTAACATCTGACCGACCATCGGCGCCCCGGGCTTTCCCGAGGCTTTGCCCGGGCCGCCCGCACGCGGCCGGCCCGCCCCCGGGGGTTACGCTCACCGGCATGGCGCACGACTTCCCGCTCTTCGGCGAACCCCACGGCGGCAGCTCCCCGGCGCTCTCCCGGGAGGCGGTGCTGGCCGCCGTCGAGGCCCGGCTGATCACCACCTTCGGCGAGCCGAGCGGCCGCGCCGCGGTCACCTTCCTCGGCACCGACCGGATCGAGGTGCTGCGCTTCGGCCCGGACGCCGACGGCCTGGTCCGGTACGCGACGCTCGGCATGGCCGCCGCGCCGATGGCCGACCCGACCGCACCGGTGGCCGACCAACTGCGCGGCCCGCGCGCCGAACTGGTGCTGACCGTCCGCGGCGGGCGCGACAGCGTGCTGCGCAGCCTGGCCACCCTGGCCGCGACCCCGCAGGTCGAGGGACTGGTGGTGGCCCCCGGCGGCTCGCTGGACCTCGGCGCCCCGCTGTGGGACGGCGCGCCGTTCACCTCGGTGCTGGCCGCCGAGCCGGGCGGCCTGGTGCCGGACCTGGAGCTGGACGAGCCGGCCGACCCGGTCCGCTTCCTGCCGCTGCTGCCGATGACGCCCAACGAGGCCGGCTGGAAGCGGGTGCACGGCGCGGCCGCGCTCCAGGAGCGCTGGCTGGACCAGGGCGCCGACCTGCGCGACCCGGACCGCCGCGGCGTCCGGCTGGACTGACCGGGGCTCAGGCCGCGGGTCTCCCGTCCTGGCCCCGCGCTCCCGCCGCGCCCCCGCACCCCGGCGTGCGGCCCTCAGCCGCCGATCGGCTTCGCGCCGGTGGCCTGCGCCAGCAGCGCCTCGTACACCGCGGGATCGGTGGTGTGCTCGCCGAGCCGGACGGTCTTGCGGCTGCCGTGGTAGTCGCTGGAGCCGGTGACCAGCAGCCCCAGTTCGCCGGCCAGGCCGCGCAGCCGCACCCGGGTCTCCTCGTCGTGGTCGGTGTGGTCGACCTCCAGCGCCGCCAGCCCGGCCGCCGCGAGGTCGGCGATCACCTGGTCCGGGACGGTCCGCCCGCGCTTGACCGCGCCGGGGTGGGCGAACACCGGCACCCCGCCGGCGGCCCGGACCAGCCGGACCGCCTCGATCGGGTCGGTCTCGTGCTTGCGGACGTCCGCCCGGGCGCCGTTGGCCAGCCACTCGGCGGTGAAGGCGTCCGAGACGGTGGCCACCACGCCCGCCTCGACCAGCGCGCTGGCGATGTGCGGGCGCCCGACCGAGCCGGCCCCGGCGATCCGCTGCACCTGCTCCCAGCTGATGTCCGCGCCGAGTTCGCGGCAGCGCTCGACGACCGCCCGCCCGCGCCGGAACCGGTCGGTGCGCACCAGCTCCCGCTCGCGCGCGAACTCCGGCTCGTCCGGGTCGAACAGGTACGCCAGCAGGTGCATGCTGACGCCGCCCACCACGCAGGACAGTTCGGCGCCCGGGACGACGGTCAGCCGGCTGCCGGCCGGCAGCGCGCGCACCGCCCCGGCGGCCTCCGCATGGCCCGCGACGGTGTCGTGGTCGGTGAGTGCCACGACGTCGAGGCCCGCGGCCACGGCCGCCGCGACCAGCTCGGCCGGGCTGTCGGTGCCGTCGGAGGCGTTGCTGTGGGCGTGCAGGTCGATGCGCACGGGGCGGACTCCTGGGGGCTCGGGGTGCCGCCCAGGATAGGACAGGGCGCCAGGCCCCGGCCGGACGGGACTTATCCCAGCAGGCGGGGGGAGAGGGCCCCGCAGGGGAGCAGGTCCAGTTCGGCGCCGGCCTCGCGCAGGTCGGTGAGGACGAGTTCGTCGTACATCACCAGGGCGGACTGCTCGGGCCAGGCGACCGCCCAGAGCCAGAGGCCGCGGGCCTCGCCGGCGAACACCGCGCGGTCGGCCGGGGCGTCCGGGATGTGGAACATCGGGGTGGGCCGGCCGGCGGCCAGCAGCTTGGCGTCGGCGGGCTTGTAGAGGCCGACGGAGTCGCCCGGATCGGGCCCGGGCATCCCGGCGTAGCGGGCGCCGAGGCCGACCCCCAGCTCCTCGGCGACGAGCACCAGCTCGCCGAAGCCGCCGAGCGGGGCCGGTCCGGAGCAGGCGACGGCGGTGGCCCGGGCGCCGGAGACGTCGTCGCCGACGTGGGCGATGCCGGTGTAGAGCCAGCCGACCGGGAGCGGCCAGGGCAGCCAGACGGGGACCTGCGAGCGGGCGACGGCGACGCCCAGGGCTTCGACGCTCGGTGGCAGCACGGGCTGCATCGGGTGCACGGCTCCGTGCCGGTCGCACTGCCAGGTGTCTGAGAACAGACCGGGGGCGCGGACCCGACCGGCGCACCTCGGGCAGCTTGGCTCGCCCCTCATAGGCGACAACGCTCCTCCCTCCGGACCGCCGCGTCAAGGACGATCACCCGTACGGAGGGCTCGGCGGCACCTGTCGGTGGCGGGGCCCGTTCGGCGCGGGGTGGGGCGGCGCGGCACGGGCGGTTCCCGTTGGGGGATGTCCCGTGGCGGGCGGCGGCAAACGTCGACGGGCGCAGGGCCCGGACACACTGACGCCCCGTCATCGGCGATCGCGGTGACAGGGCGTCAGTCGGGTATCGGAACGTCCGGATCGGACGCTCCCGGCTCGTCGGCGGCGGGTGAGGACTCCCGGTCGGAGGCGCCGCGCGTGGTCAGACGGTCGGGCACGGGCGGATGAGCAGGCGCTCACCGGTGCGGGCGGCGGCCTGGACGAACTCGCGGACGGTCTCGGCGTCGGCTATCAGGCGGTCGGCGGCGGAGCCGTTGGCGTCGTCCAGTCGAACGATCTCGAAGCGCATGGTCTTCGTCATGGGCGTCTCCTGTTCCTGCCCCGTCGGTCGGGGCGATTGAGGCTGGGTGGATACCAGCCCTTGAGGGGTCCTACGGGTCCGGCGGTGCGGCCGGATCGCTCGGTTCGTACGTGCGGCGGTCTGCTGCGGCAAGGGCTCCCCCTGCTTGCCCGGTGCGTCTGGTGCCTCGTGAACCACGGTGACGTGGTGGTGCTTCCGGGTCGTTGCCCGCCCGTGAAGTCCAGGTTTCGGCTGATTCGCGCCGACGCGGAGGCCGGCGATGATTCCCGGACAGAATCAAAGATTACCGTAACTAACGACTTTTGTCCTGTGTTGAAGACGGTCGAACTTCGAGAAGTGGTTCAGACCACTCTCCGGATCGGCCCGGTTCAGGCCCAGAACGCGGCCAGCGCCCCGGCCGTGGCGGCCGGGCGTTCGGCGTTGGGGGAGTGGCCGGCGTCCTCGACGACCACCCGGCGGGCCCCCAGGCGCTCCGCCATCCGGGTCTGCTCCGGCACCGGCCAGGCGTAGTCCCGCACCCCGGACAGCACCAGCACCGGCAGGCCGGCGGTGGCGGCGGCCAGCTCGGCCACCCGGTCCGGCGCCGCGACCAGATGACCACCGGTGACGCTCAGCGACAGCGGCACGTTGGCCAGCCAGCGGCGGTGCAGGAACTCCGCGACGGCCGGCTCCGGGCGCTGCTTCTGGTCCCCGCTGCCCTCCTCCATCTGCCGCATGACCTGCCAGATCTCCTCCAGGCTCATGACCGGCAGCACGTCCAGCAGCAGCTTGGTGCGGGCCGCCTCGGCCGGATCGATCGCGCCCGGGCCGGTGGACATCAGGGTCAGCGAGCGCCACGGCGACGGGCCGTCCGCGGCCGCGGCCAGCACCGCCTCCCGGACCACCTGGCCGCCGAAGGAGTGCCCCAGCAGGTGCGGCGGCCCGCCGCCGTCGGCGGCCACGGCCTCGGTGAGCGCCCGGACGTCCGCGCCGAGCGCCTCGACGGTGTACGCGGCCGGGTCGTCCGGGCCGCCGGTCTCGTACTGGCCGCGCTGGTCGACGGCGGTCACCCGGTAGCCCGCCGCCGCCAGCGGCTCCAGCAGGGCGATGAAGTCCTCCTTGCTGCCGGTGAAGCCCGGCACCAGCAGTGCCGAGCCGCGCACCGGCCCGTCCGGCTCGGCCCGCAGCGCGGCGAACCCGCCGCGGCTGGTCGACAGCCGCAGCGCGCGGGCACAGCGGGGAAGGGTGAGGAACGGCGGCGTGCTCATGGGCTGCTCTCCTGCGGGCGACTGGCCGGTAACCCCGACCCTATCCAGCCTGCGCCGGAACGCCGGAACGCCGGAACGCCGGAACGCCGGAACGCCGGAACGCCGGAGGGGGCGGGCCAGGCCACCAGGGGCCCGGCCCGCCCCCTCCGGGGCGGGGTGCGTCAGCTCTCCGGGGTGGCCTCCGGCGCGGCGGCGGCCTTGCGGGCCCGGGTGCGCTTGCGCGGGGCCGGGACCTCGGTCGCGGCGTCGGCGGCCGCAGCCTCCGGAGCCGCCGGGGCGGTCGCGGCCTTGGGCTTGCGGGTGCGCGTCCGGGTGGCCGGCTTCTCCGCGACGGCGGCCTCGGCGGCCGGTGCCTCGGCGACGGCCTCGACGGCCTCCGCCTTCGGCTTGCGGGTGCGCGTCCGGGGGGCCGGCTTCTTCGCGACGGCGGTCTCGACGACGGCCTCGGCGGCGGGTGCCTCGGCCGGGGCCTCGACGGCCTCCGCCTTGGGCTTGCGGGTGCGCGTCCGGGTGCGGGCGGCCGGCTTCTCCTCGACGGCGGCCTCGACGACGGCCTCGGTGGCGGCCACGACGGCCACCGCGGCCGGAACCTCGGCCGGGGCCTCGGCGACCGGAGCCGCCACGGCCGCCACGGCCGCCTCGGTCACCGCGACGGCCTCGGCCACCACAGCGGCCTCGCCGGCGGCGGCGCCGCGCGAACGGCGGCGACGGCGGCGCGGGGCCGCCTCGCCCTCGGTGCCCTCGACGGCCGGGGCCGCGGCGGCCTCGACGACGCTCCCGGCCTCGCCCTCGGCGACCGTGGAGCCCCCGCGGGTGCGGCGGCGCTCACGGGTGCGGCGCGGCTTCTCCTCGGTCGCCACGGCGGCCTCGGGGGCGCCGGTGCGGCCGGAGCCGCTGCGCGGGCCCTTGGCCCGGGCGGTGCGCGCACCGCGCCCGCCGGTCTCGCCGAGGTCCTCGACCTCCTCCGCGCCGAGCCCGGCCCGGGTCCGCTCCGAACGCGGCAGCACACCCTTGGTGCCCGGCGCGATCTTCAGCAGCTCGTACAGGTGCGGCGAGGTGGAGTAGGTCTCCTCCGGGTCGTTGAAGGTCAGCTCCAGCGCCTTGTTGATCAGCTGCCAGCGCGGGATGTCGTCCCAGTCGACCAGGGTGACGGCGGTGCCCGAGGCGCCGGCCCGGCCGGTGCGGCCGATCCGGTGCAGGTAGGTCTTCTCGTCCTCGGGGCACTGGTAGTTGACCACGTGCGTGACGCCCTCGACGTCGATGCCGCGGGCGGCGACGTCGGTGCAGACCAGCACGTCGACCTTGCCGTTGCGGAACGCGCGCAGCGCCTGCTCGCGGGCGCCCTGGCCGAGGTCGCCGTGGACGGCGCCGGCCGCGAAGCCGCGCTGGGTCAGCTGGTCGGCGACGTCGGCGGCGGTGCGCTTGGTCCGGCAGAAGATCATCGCCAGCCCGCGGCCGTCGGCCTGGAGGATGCGCGAGACGAGCTCGACCTTGTCCAGCGAGTGCGCGCGGAAGATGTGCTGCTCGATGTTGGCGACGGTGGTGCCGGTGTCGTCCGGGGCGGCGGCCCGGATGTGGGTGGGCTGGCTCATGTACCGGCGGGCGAGGCTGATGACCTGACCCGGCATGGTGGCCGAGAACAGCAGGGTCTGCCGCTTGGCCGGCAGCATGGTGATGATCTTCTCGACGTCCGGCAGGAAGCCGAGGTCGAGCATCTCGTCGGCCTCGTCCAGGACCAGCGAGCGGACCTTGGACAGGTTCAGCTTCTTCTGCCCGGCCAGGTCCAGCAGGCGGCCCGGGGTGCCGACCACGATGTCGACGCCCTTGGCGAGCGCCTCGACCTGCGGCTCGTACGCGCGGCCGCCGTAGACGGCCAGGACGCGCACGTCGCGGACCTTGCCGGCGGTCTGCAGGTCGTTGGTGACCTGCGTGCAGAGCTCGCGGGTCGGGACGACGATGAGGGCCTGCGGGCCGTCGGAGAGCTGCTCCTCGGTCGCCCGGCCGGCGTCCACGTCGGCGCGCACGATGCAGCGCTCGATCAGCGGGAGGCCGAAGCCGAGGGTCTTGCCGGTGCCGGTCTTGGCCTGGCCGATGACGTCGTGGCCGGTCAGCGCGACCGGGAGGGTCATCTCCTGGATGGGGAAGGGGTGGACGATGCCGACGGACTCGAGCGCCTCGGCGGTCTCCGGGAGGATTCCCAGATCCCGGAACGTCGTCTTGATGGGTTCAGCGGTGGTGGACAGGGTGCTGCCTCTTCCGTGTGAAAGGGGCCGAGAGCGAGCGGCGGGCGGGCAGCCGCACGGCTGCGTACGGGCCTGGCGGCCCTGATGCAGCTGAGCGGACGCACAACCGCGCCGGTCCCTGCGGCCGGCCGGTGCGCGCTGCCCTGTGCGGGGCGCGTCGCCGGCGGCGTCGGGGAGGATTCCCATGAGGGACCTGCGCGGGACCTTCGCCAGGGGGCGCGGTCTCGGCGGCCCTCGCTCGGCCACTGATGCGGTGCCAAGGCTTGAAGTCCAAGCCATGGTCGGAGCCGATCGGCTCTCCGACCGGGCATCCGCGTACGTGAGTACCCGTGGCTCCGGTGCGGACACGTCCGGATGGACGGTGCCGCTTCGGAGCGGGCTTGCGCGGGACACCGAGACGGCGGTGACACCGTGCGAACACGACGGGGCTCCGTACCACCATACAGTCAGGCGACGACTCGAACACGTGACGCGTCTGACATTGCCCCTGCCGACCCGGGCCGGAAGCAGTGTTCCGGCCGGTCACCCGGGCGACCGGCCGACGGTCGGCCAGGGTGGGTCCCCCGGGCTGGCGGGACTAAGGTGGCGGGTCATGGAGACCCATGGTGAGACGCAGGACGCCGCGGCCGGCTCGATCGGGGACTGGGCCGCGTGCTCGGCCGACCCCGGCTACCGGGCGGCGGTGCTGGATCTGCTCGGCGCACTCGCCTACGGCGAGCTGAGCGCCTTCGAGCGGCTCGCCGAGGACGCCAAGCTGGCGCCGGACCTCGCCGACAAGGCGGCCCTGGCCCGGATGGCCTCCGCCGAGTTCCAGCACTACCAGCGCCTGCACGACCGGCTCGCCGAGATCGGCGCCGACCCGCAGGAGGCGATGCGCCCGTTCGTCGAGCCGCTGGAGCTGTTCCACCGGATGACCGCGCCCTCGGACTGGCTGGAGGGCCTGGTCAAGGCCTACGTCGGCGACGCCATCGCGACCGACTTCTACCGCGAGGTCGCCGTCCGGCTCGACGACGACACCCGCGACCTGGTGCTCGGCGTCATGTCCGACACCGGGCACGCCCAGTTCGCGGTGGACAAGGTGCGCCAGGCCATCGAGGCCGACCCGCGCTCCGGCGGCCGGCTCGCGCTGTGGGGCCGGCGGCTGATGGGCGAGGCGCTCAGCCAGGCCCAGCGGGTGGTCGCCGAGCGGGACGCGCTGTCCAACCTGCTGGTCGGCGGCGTCCAGGTGCAGGGCTTCGACCTGGTCGAGGTCGGCAAGATGTTCAACCGGATCACCGAGGCGCACACCCGGCGGATGGCCGCTCTGGGCTTGGCCAGCTAGGGCCTGTCCGGCCCCAGGCGTCAGGCCGGCCGGTGGCGCCGCGTGCGGTGGACACCGGCCCGGTGCGGGTGGTGCCGGTGCGCCGGGGCCCGCCCGGCGGCGAGGTCCGGCCGGGCCAGCGTCGTGGTCAGCACCGCCGAGGCCAGCGCGGCGGCCGCGATCGACACCGCCGGGTAGCGCCCGTCCAGGCAGAAGTGCGCCACCGTCCCGCCGAGCAGCGCCGCCGCCAGGGCGGTGCCCAGGGTCAGGGTGCGGGCCGCCCGGAAGTACGCGGGCCGCGCCAGCAGTGCGGCCAGGCCCGCGGCCAGGCCGACGAGGGCGAAGGCGATCGACTCGACCAGCAAAACTGCCTCCCCGGGGACGGGCGCGCGGCGCCGACGGCCGCACTGTCGCCGTACCCCGGCCGACCCGGCCGTACACGCAACGGTGCCCCGCTCCCTGGGGGAGCGGGGCACCGGGTGAGCAGCTCGGACGACGCCTCAGGCGGTGCCGAAGCCGACCTTGCGGGCGGCCTGCTCGCCGATCTCCACGTACGCCAGGCGCTCGGCCGGGACGATGACGCGGCGGCCGTGCTCGTCGGTCAGCGCGAAGAGCTTCTCCGAACCCTCCAGCGCCTTGGCGATCGCGCTCTGGATCTCATCGGCACTCTGCGTGCTCTCGATCACGATCTCGCGCGGCGTGTTCTGCACGCCGATCTTGACCTCCACGGCTTCCGTCCCTCCGGGGTTGCAGCCTCCACGCGCGGACACCCCGACCGCCTGGGACAAGCGTTCGCGACGACCGCGCCGTACGGCTTCACCATAGAGCACGGGATCACCGCGGCGGCGAAGCTCGGTGGATCACCCCTGCTAGAGGGCCTCCCCGCCCTCTGAAACGGGGTGCATCGGGAAGCCCTTCAGCCCGCGCCAGGCCAGGCTGGCGACCAGCCGCACCGCCTCGTCGCGGGGGATGTCCAGGCCCTGCGACAGCCAGTACCGGGCGGTGATCTGGGCCAGGCCGCAGACCCCGGCGGCGAGCAGCTTGGACTCCGCCTCGGGCAGGTCGGTGTCCTCCTGGATCACCTTGCTGACCAGCGTCGCGCTCGCCTCGGAGGCCCGCTCGACCCGCTCGCGCACAGCCGGCTCGTTGGTCAGGTCCGATTCGAAGACCAGGCGGAACGCGCCGGACTCGCTGGAGACGTAGTTGAAGTACGCCTCCATCGTCGCGGCCACCCGGAGCTTGTTGTCGGTGGTCGTCGACAGTGCGTCGCGGGTCGACTCGACCAGGGCGTCGCAGTGCTTGTCCAGCAGTGCCAGGTACAGCTCCAGCTTCCCGGGGAAGTGCTGGTACAGCACCGGCTTGCTGACCCCGGCGCGGTCGGCGATGTCGTCCATGGCGGCCGCGTGGTAACCCTGCGCGACGAACACCTCCTGGGCGGCACCGAGCAGTTGTTCACGGCGGGCGCTTCGCGGCAGGCGGGCACCGCGCGGGCGCTCCTGCGCCTCCTGGATGGCCGTCACGGCGCTCCTCACTTCGGTTGTTCGGGGCTGGCAAGAGGGCCGATTCTACTTTTCGGTAACCGCTTCCGCGTTCGGCGGGAGTGAGAAAAGGACCTCGGCCTCCTTGTCAGGAGCCCACAATACGGCGCTGACCTCGGCGTCGGCAGGGGTGTGACAGGGGCCGGAACGGCCGTCCCGGCCGCCGGAATCCGAACCTCGTGACGCACCGCACCGGCGGTGTCACCGAGCGCGGAGCACGGGCCGGGCATAGCGGACCCGGGGACCCCTCGCGGCGGCGAACAAGGTCACTCCCATCGTCCGTCATGAGCGGGGAGGTCGGCGACCGGCGCCCGGTCGCGCGGACCGCCCGGTAACGGCCCGGTTCGGGGCGAGGTCACGCTCGTTCACTCGTTCAGGTGGCAACCAGGCATGTGACCGATGGATTGCCCGGGCCCGGTCCTACCTTTCTGCTGTCGGACCGAACAGGTGTGGGGGAGGCCGCGGACGCCGGGGAAATCCGGGGGCGGCCGCACCCAGGGGGCCCGGCGGGTCGGGCCCGGCCCGCCGGAACGGGCGTGCGCCCGGGGGAACGGATCGCGGGAGGGGCGCGACCGGACCGTCGGGCCGGACGGCCGCACCACCGCTCGGTGGTGCCCCGCCCCGGGGGAACGTCGCGGTGTCGTACCCGGCCGACCGGACTCCTCGCCCCCGGACCGTCCCCGCCGCCGTGCGGGGCCGCCCCGGTGACCACTCAAGCCGCTCAAGCCATCCGTCGATCCCGCCCGCCCGTGATCCGCTCTGCCCTGGAGGTCTCCCGTGCGCATCGCCCTGCTCACCGAGGGTGCCCGCCCACATTCCCGGCGCGGCGCCGGAGGCTGGTGCGACCGGCTGGCCGCGGGCCTGCCGGAGCACGAGTTCGGGCTGTACCTGCTGACCGGCCAAGGCGGCCAGGCCGGCCAGGGCGCCGCCGAGCGGCCGTCCCCCGCCTGGCGCGGGGCGCGCGAGCTGGCGCTGTGGGGGCGCCGGCCGGGCGGCCGGGTGCCCGGCGCGCTGCGCAGACGCCAGTACGCCCGGGCGTACGAGGACCTGGTCAGAGCCCTGGTGCTGCCGGGGGAGCGGGCCGGCTTCGGGGCCGGGCTGTACCGGTTGGCCGTCCTCGCCCGGGAGGACGGCACGCTGCCCGCCTTCCTCGCCTCCGCGCACGCCCGGCGCACCCTGGAGCGGGTCTGGCGGCTGCCGGGCGCGGAGACCTCGGCCGGGCAGCCGCTGGTCCGCGACGTGCTGGTCGCGGCGGACCTGCTGGAGCAGTGCCTGCGGCCGCTGTCCGCGCCCTGGTACGGCACCGGGCCCGACGGCCTCGGCGGTGCCGACCTGTGCCACGTGGTCGGCGGCGGCCCCGCGGCGCTGCCCGCACTGGTCGCCCGGTACCTGCACGGGGTGCCGTTCGTGGTCACCGAGCACGGCCTGCACCTGCGCGAGCAGTACCTGGGCTACCGCGAGGCACCGTACCGGTGGCCGGTCCGGGCGCTGCTGCTGGCGTACTTCCGGGCGCTCACCGAGGAGACCTACCGGCAGGCGGCCGTCCTGACCCCCGGCAGCGCCCACGACCAGCAGTGGCAGCGCCGCTGCGGGGCCGACCCGGCGCGCACCCGGGTGGTGTACGAGGGGACGCCCGCGGTGGTCCGCCCGGCGGCCGGGCCCGAGCCCGCCGCGCCGACCCTGGTGTGGGCGGGCGCGCTGGAGCCGGGGCGGGACACCGAACTGATGCTGCACGCCTTCGCGCAGGTGCACGCCGACCTGCCGCGCGCCCGGCTGGTGATCCACGGCGAGGAGGCCGCGCCCGGCTACCGGGCGCACTGCGCGGCGCTGGCCGAGCGGCTCGGACTGGCCGCGGCGGTGGACTTCGCCGGGCGGCCCGGCTCGCTCGCCGAGGTCTGGGAGGGCGGCACGCTGGCCGTCTTCTCCGCGCTGTCCCAGCGCAGCCCCCGGCTGCTCGCGGACGCGATGCTCAGCGGCCGGGCGGTGGTGTCCACCGACGTCGGGGTGGCCCGCGAGGTGGTCGGGCCGACCGGGCTGCTGGTGCCCGCCCGGGACCCGCGCGCGCTGGCCGGCGCCTGCCTGGCGCTGCTGCGCGACGAGGAGCGGCGCGCCCGGCTCGGGCTGGCCGGGCGGCTGCGGGCGCAGGAACGCTTCGCCGTGGAGCCGGTGATCGGCGCCTTCCGGGAGATCTACCTGGAGCTGGTCTCGCAGTACCCGGCCTTCCCCGGCGGCGGGGCCGGCGGCGCGGCGGGGGAGCCGCCGCGCCCGTTCGCCCGGCCCGCCGAGTACTGGCTCGCCGACGGCCGCCGCGCGCCGGACGGCCCGGGCGGCCAAGACGGCCCGGGTGGCCAGGGCGCCCCGGACGCGGCGGACGGCCCCGACGGCCGCCACGGCGCGGGGCCGGCCGGGTCCGAGCGGTCGGAGGACGAGGGCGGCGACGCCGGCGCGCAAGAGCGCCCCGGCGCCCTCGCGGAGGCCGTCTGATGGCGGGCGGCGCGGTGTCGGGCGGCTCCGGGAGCCCGGTGGGGGATCCGGTGCGCGAGGTGATGGCCGAGCACCGGGCGCTGTGCGAGCGGGCCGTCGACCCGCTGGAGATCGCCGCCGGACTGGAGGAGGCCGGGCTCGGCCCGCAGGCCGCCGCGCGCTGCCGGCACGCCGACCTGTTCTCGCTCGCCGAGGAGCTGTACGCGCGGGTGCCCCGCCGCCCGCCCCCGCCGGAGCCGCCGCCGGGCCGGGAGTGCGCCGCCGCGACCCGGGCGACGCTGACCGCCGCCGCGCTGGCCGCGCTGCCCTGCGCGGCCGTGGTCGCGCTCGGCGTCCGCTGGCCGGTGCTGCTGCCGGCCGCCGTCCCGCTGGTGCTGGTGCCCGCCCTGGCCGCGGACCCCGCCGTCGAGCCCGGCCCGCCGTGCACCGGCCCCTGCCGCGCGGTGGACGGGCTGGGCCCGGCGCGGGCGCCGCGGCGGGCCGGCTCCCGGTGGCGCCCGGCGGCGCTGGGGTACGGGCTGGGCCTGGCCGCGCTGCTGCTGCTCCCGCTGGCCGCGGCGGACGGGGACCGGCGGCTGACCGCCGCGCTGGTGCTGGCCGGGGCGGTGTCGGCCGGGTCGGCCGAGCGGGCGGCCCGCTGGTACCGGCAGGTCGGCCGCGGCCATCTCGGCGCGGCGGCCACGCTGGCCGAGTTCCGGTCCCGGATGCGGCCGGTGCTCCCGGTGGCGGTCGCCCTGCACCTGGCGGTGCTCGCGGTGCTGACCTTCGCCGCGCTGGCGGTGCTGACCGTCCTCGCGCCGCGCCCCGGGCCGGGCCACGGCGGGGGCCTGCTGCACCTGGCGGCCGAACGGGCCGGCGCCGCGCAGTGGGCGGCGCAGGGCGTGCTGGGCCTGCTGCTGGTGCTGCCCGCGCTGCTGGCCCGCTGCGGCCGGACGACGGCCGCGGCGGCGGGGGCGCTGGCCGGGCCCGCCGTGGTGCTCGGGCTGCTCGCCCTGGGCCGCTCCGGGCCGACGGCCGGGCTGCTCGGCGGCGGCGCGGTCGCCGCGGTGCTGTTGGCGTACGCCTGGGCCGTGCTCGGCCGGGCCGGTTCGCACCGCTGAGCCCCGCCCGCCGGTGCGGCCCCGGGTGCCGCCCCCTTCTCGTTGCTCTCACTCAGTCCGCTCTTGATTTCAGTCCGCCAGGTCGTCCCCGACCTCGCTTCGTGGAAGGACGCCCCCGATGAGGGTGCTGCTGCTGGGCGCCGACGGTTTCATCGGCCGCCGGGTCACCGATCGTCTGCTCATGGACCAGGAGTTGCAGGTGACGGTGCTCGGCCGGCGCGACTCGGCCGACATCCGCTTCGACCTGACCACCGGAAGCCCGGGCGCGCTGGCCCGGTTCCTGGACGCGGTCGTGCCGCAGGTGGTGATCAACTGCGCGGGTGCCACCTACGGCAGCTCGCGCACCCTGATCCGGTCGAACACGCTGGCCGTCGCCACCGTCTGCGAGGCGATCCGGCGCAGCCGGGAGCCGGCCCGGCTGGTGCACGTCGGCTCGGCCGCCGAGTACGGCCCGGTGCCGGGCGGGGTGCCGGTGTCGGAGCAGGCCGAGCCGCGGCCGGTCGGCCCGTACGGGGTGTCCAAGCTGGCCGGGACGGAGCTGGTGCTGGCGTCGGGCCTGGACGCGGCGGTGCTGCGGGTGTTCGACGTGGTGGGCCCGGGGGCGCCGACCGCCTCGCTGTTCGGGCGGCTCGCGGAGGGGCTGCGGCGGGCCCTGGAGCGGGACGAGGCCCAGGTGCGGATGCCGGACCTGTCCGGATACCGGGATTTCGTGGACGTGCGGGACGTCGCGCGGGCGATCCAGGCGGCGGCGGTGTCGGCCGCCACCGGGGTGGTCAACATCGGCAGCGGGCACGCCGTCCGGGCCCGGGACGCGGCCCAGCTGCTGGTCCGGGCGTCCGGCTTCGAGGGGGCGATCGTCGAGGAGAACCGGCAGGTCCTGCTGCCCGCGCAGGCCGGCGGCCCGGTCGGCGACCACCTGCCCGGCCACCACCTGCCGGGCCACCGGGTGGAGGGCCACCGGCCGGAGGGCCGGGTCGCGGCGGGGGAGCCGGTGCCGTGGCGGCAGGCGGACGTGCGCACCGCCCGGGACCGTCTCGGCTGGCGGACACAGGTGCCGCTGGAGGAGTCGCTCGGGGACGTCTGGCTGGAGACGGCCTGCCGGGTCTGAGCGGCCACCGGGAGCGCCCCGGGCCTGTCGGCACAGGCCCGGGGCGCTTTTCCGGGCTCCGGCGGGCGGTCCCACGATCCGACGCTGGCCGTCTCGCCCATCGGACGAGCTGTCTCGGAATACCGGAGGGGCGTGACACTGTTGGCCTAGGAGCCACCCGCGTGGCGGCGCAGCAACCACCATGAGGCTGGCCCAGGCCACCTGAACCAGACACCCATCGGAGTCCCCGTGTCGTTGCCACCCCTGGTCGAGCCGGCCGACGAGCTCACCGTTGACGAGGTCCGCAGGTACTCCCGCCACCTGATCATCCCCGACGTGGGCATGGCCGGGCAGAAGCGGCTGAAGAACGCCAAGGTGCTGTGCGTCGGCGCCGGCGGCCTGGGCTCGCCCGCGCTGATGTACCTGGCCGCGGCCGGTGTCGGCACGCTGGGCATCGTCGAGTTCGACGTGGTCGACGAGTCGAACCTGCAGCGCCAGATCATCCACGGCCAGTCGGACGTGGGCCGCTCCAAGGCGGAGTCGGCGCGGGACTCGGTCAAGGAGATCAACCCCTACGTCGACGTGATCCTCCACGAGGAGCGCCTCGACAACTCCAACGTCATGGAGATCTTCTCCGGCTACGACCTGATCGTGGACGGCACCGACAACTTCGCCACCCGCTACCTGGTGAACGACGCCGCGGTGCTGCTCGGCAAGCCGTACGTGTGGGGCTCGATCTACCGCTTCGACGGCCAGGCCAGCGTGTTCTGGGCCGAGCACGGCCCCTGCTACCGCTGCCTCTACCCGGAGGCCCCGCCGGCGGGCATGGTCCCCTCCTGCGCCGAGGGCGGCGTGCTGGGCGTGCTGTGCGCGTCCATCGGCTCGATCCAGGTCACCGAGGCGATCAAGCTGCTGGCCGGCGTGGGCGACCCGCTGGTCGGCCGGCTGATGATCTACGACGCCCTGGAGATGAACTACCGCCAGGTCAAGGTCCGCAAGGACCCGGACTGCGCCGTCTGCTCCGAGCACCCGACGGTCACCGAGTTGATCGACTACGAGGCCTTCTGCGGCGTCGTGTCGGAGGAGGCGCAGGCCGCCGCCGCGGGCTCGACCGTCACCTCGGCGCAGCTCAAGCAGTGGCAGGACGACAAGGAGGACATCTTCCTGATCGACGTCCGCGAGCCCGGCGAGTACGAGATCGTCAACATCCCCGGCGCGGTGCTGATCCCGAAGAACGAGTTCCTCATGGGCGACGCCCTGGAGAAGCTGCCGCAGGACCGCAAGATCGTGCTGCACTGCAAGTCGGGCGTGCGCTCGGCCGAGGTGCTGGCCGTGGTCAAGGCGGCCGGCTTCGCCAACGCCGTCCACCTGGGCGGCGGCGTGCTCGGCTGGGTCAACCAGATCGAGCCGCACAAGCCGGTCTACTAGGACGCCGGAACGTGCAGGAAGGGCCCGCCTCGGCGGGCCCTTCCGCGTATCCGGTGGACGTCAGAGCGCGCCGCGGCGCTGCAGCACGTTGTAGGAGATCCAGCCCGGCAGCACCGGCAGCCAGAAGGTGAGCGCCCGGTAGAGGAAGACCGCCGGGGTGGCGACCGCCGGCGACACGTCCGCGACCGTCAGGGCGCCGATCAGGGCGACCTCGACCGGGCCGATGCCGCCCGGGGTGGGGATCGCCGAGCCGGCCGCGTTGGCGGTCAGGAAGACCACCGCGACCGCCGAGAAGCTGACGTCGCCGCCGAAGGCCTGCACCGAGGCGTCCAGGCAGGCGGTGAAGGACAGGGTCAGCAGCAGGATGCCGCCGAAGCCGGTGACCAGCTTGCTGGGCGTCTGCATCAGGTCGAGCATCCGCGGCACCACGCCGAAGAACAGCGAGCGCAGCCGGCCCAGCACGAACCGGCGCAGCGGCGCGACCGCCGCCACCACCAGGGCGAGCACGGCGGCGGTCAGCACGCCGATGATCACCGCGCGGGAGGCGGACAGGTCGCCGTTGGTCTGGCTGCCGGTGATCAGGCCGAAGCTGAACAGCAGCAGCAGGTGCCCGGCCAGGCCGGCCAGCTGGGAGGCGCCGACCGAGGCCACCGCCTGGCCGGAGCGGATCCCGGCCTTCTGCAGGTAGCGGGTGTTGAGCGCGATGCCGCCGATCGCGGCGGGCGCGACCAGCTTGACGAAGGAGCCGGCCAGCTGGGCCGCGACGGTGCGCCGGAACGGCAGCTTCTCCGGGACGAAGCCGGTCAGGCTCATCGCGGCGGCGACGTAGCTGAACGCGGCCGCCAGCAGGGCCGCCGCCGCCCAGACCCAGTCCATCTGGGAGAGCTTGAGCTGGGCCGGCTTGATGGTGGTCAGCGCCAGGTAGGCGGCGAAGGTGAGCGCGATCACCATGATCAGGCTCTTCGGCTTCAGCCGCTCCAGCTTGGCCGGCTCCATCGGTGCCTCGGGGGCGATCTGGAGGATCTGGCCGCGGATGCGGCTCAGCAGGTCCTCGCCGGCCACCGCGATGTCCTCCTCGGCCTGCTGCTGGGTGCGCTCGCCGGCCGCGACCTGCTCCAGCGCCCTGGCCCGGGCGACGGTCTTGCGTTCCTTGGTGAGCCGCGAGAGGTCGACCCTGGTGGAGCGGCTCATCCCGACCGGCTGGAGCAGCGGCAGCGCCTGGGCGACCCGGTCGGCGCCGAGCACCGCGTTGGCGGTGGCGACGGCCCGCTCCGGGCCGATCCGCAGCGCGAAGGTGGTGACCAGCTGGGCGACGTCGATGCGCAGCGTCAGGTCGGTGGCGGCGATGTCGCCGCCGGAGAGGTTGACCAGGCAGGCCGTCTTCTCGTCCACCACCAGCAGCGACTCGCCGGTCAGCCGGCGGTGGGCGATCCGGCGCTCGTGCAGGGCCGCCACCGACTCCCAGAGCGAGGCCATCACCCGGTCGGTGACCTCCTCGTCGGAGAGCTCGTCCAGGATGCGGCCCTCGACCTTGCCGTAGACCAGGATCGCGGCGTCCGGACCCAGCTCGGAGGTGGCGACCAGCTGCGGCGCGCGGGCGCCCGAGGCGGCCGCCGCGTAGGCGATCAGGGCCTCCTGCTCCAGCGCCTGGCGCAGCGACTGCGGGCTGCGGCGCACCGCCACCGAGCGCAGCCGCAGCCGCCGCCAGGCCCGGTAGAAGAAGCCGGAGGCCTGCTGCTCGCGGTCGATGATGTGGACGTCCAGCGGCGGGCCGCTCTGCTGGGTGACGTAGTAGCGGCGGGTGCCGCCGGGTGCGTCCGGGGCGCGGTGGGCGCTCTCCGGGGTGAAGCCGACCTTGCGCAGGCCGATCATCAGGTGCTGGCCGGTGGGCCGGATGTTCGGGGAGCCGATCGCGTACAGCGTGCCGTACGCGACGGACCAGCCGATCAGGACGGTGAGCAGCAGCGACAGCGGGGTGGTGTAGCCGCCGAGCAGTTCGGTGATCCCGCTGAAGACCACCACCACCCACAGGGCGACCCGCCACCGGGGGCGGCTCGACATGCCGACCGCGGTCATGTAGGCGATCACCGGGGCGAGGTAGCCGTGCACCGGGTCGGTGAGGGTGCCGTTGCTGTCCATCGGCAGCCTGGTCAGCGCGTCCCGGATGTGGTCGGAGGCGCCCTCGGCCACCCACCAGTCGATGCCCAGCGAGACGCCGTAGGCGAGCACCGAGGCGAGCACGCCGTCGGCGACCCGCAGGCCGTCGCGTTTGATCAGCCGCTCGACCGCGAAGGCCAGCGGTACGGCGAGCACCGCGACGCTGGAGAGCAGGCCGGTGATCGTGGAGAGCACCGCGGAGAAGTGCGGCGCGTTGGTGGCGATGTCCTGTTCGATGCCGGTGGTGGTCGAGGTGGCGATGCCCGCCAGCACGAAGACGGCGACTATGCCGAGGACGCCGGCCAGGAAGCGGATCAGGTCGGACGGGCGGTGCGCCCGGGCGGCGAGCAGGGGCTCGTCGACGTCCAGGTGCGGGGTGTCGCCCAGCGGGTCGTGGTAGTCGGGCAGCGGGCGCCGGGCCGGCGGCGCGGCGGCGGCCGGATCCCCGGGGGCTTCGGCGGCCGGTTCCCCGGGGGCTTCGGCGGCCGGTTCCCCGGGGGCTTCGGCGGGTTCGGCGGGTTCTTCGGAGGCCTCGGCGGGCGCGGGGGTCTTGATCGTCAGGTCCTTGATCAGGGAGACTTCCGGTGTCGGCCCGGTCGCGGGCCCATCACCGGGAGCCGAGGGCACGGCGGCGGCGGACTCGTCGGAGTCCTCGTCCACACCCACGTCAGCCGTCCCGGTCATCTGGTCTTGTCCTCGTATCACCACTCACCGCCCCGAAGATGGTGGCATGCCTCGGCGCCCCGTGCTGGACAGGGGCCGGATCGGGCGCGGCGGATCGTTCGTACGGGGCCGCGGGTGCGCCCCCGTGAGGAAGAATGCCGCAGGTGACGGACGTAACAGACGACGGCCTCCCGGACACCCTGCCACCCTTCGCCGAACTGGTGCTCGACCTGACCGAGCGGATTCCACCCGGCAGGGTGATGACCTACGGGGACGTTGCCGAGTACCTCGGCCAGGGCGGCCCCCGGCAGGTCGGCCGGGTGATGGCCCTGTACGGCGGCTCGGTCCCCTGGTGGCGGGTCATCCGCGCCGACGGCCGCTTCCTGCCCGGACACGAGCACCGCGCCCTCGCCCACTACGGCGAGGAGGGCACCCCGCTGCGCGAACTCGCCGACCCGCCCCGGGTCGACCTGCGGCGGGCCCGCTGGGACGGGCGGGATCCGGGCGGCGAGCAATGAGGTCGCCGCAAAATGGGGATGCCGCGGACCGGGGGATGCCGCGAAACGGCCGCGCGGACGGGAATGACGGGGCAGGATCGTAGGCTCGATACGGGCGGGCCCCGGCGGGCCCGCCCGGCCACGCCTCCAGCACAACCCCAGGATCCGCCTCCGTGAGTTCCCCGTACCGGCTCGTGCGCAGCCCGCTCGTCCAGCCCGCCCCACCCGTGCTGGACGAGTACCAGCGCGCCGTGGTCGAGCACGGCGGCGGGCCGCTGCTGGTGCTCGCCGGCCCCGGGACGGGCAAGACCACCACCCTGGTCGAGGCCGTCGCCCGGCGGATCGAGCACGGCACCGACCCCGAGCGCATCCTCGTCCTCACCTTCAGCCGCAAGGCCGCGACGGAACTGCGCGACCGGATGTCCGCCCGGCTCGGCTCCTCCTCGGCCGCCCCCCAGGCCACCACCTTCCACTCCTTCAGCTACGCCCTGCTGCGCGCCCACCAGGACCCGCAGGACTACGCCGAACCGCTGCGGCTGCTCTCCGGCCCCGAGCAGGACGTCATGGTCCGCGAACTGCTGGCCGGCGGCGCCGAGGACGCGAAGCTCGGCAGCTCCCGGATCCACTGGCCGCTCGACCTGCGGGCCTGCCTGACCACCCGCGGCTTCGCCGACGAGGTCCGCGCCGTCCTCGCCCGCAGCCGCGAGCTGGGCCTGGGCGAAGCCGAACTGGAGCGCTTCGCCCAGGGCGTCCAGCGCCCCGACTGGGCCGCCGCCGCGCACTTCCTCGCCGACTACCTCGACGTGCTCGACCTGCGCGGCGTCCTCGACTACGCCGAACTCGTCCACCGGGCCGTCCTGCTCGCCGAACGCCCCGAGGTCGCCGAACAACTGCGGCGGCGCTACGAGGTGGTGTTCGTCGACGAGTACCAGGACACCGACCCCTCCCAGGTCCGGCTGCTGCGCCAGCTGGCCGGCGGCGGCCGCGAACTCGTCGCGGTCGGCGACCCCGACCAGTCGATCTACGCCTTCCGCGGCGCCGACATCAACGGCATCCTCGACTTCCCGCAGACCTTCCGCCGGGCCGACGGCGAACCCGCCGACGTCAAGGTGCTGCGCGTCTCCCGCCGCTCCGGCGCCGTCCTGCTCGCCGCCTCCCGGGAGCTCGCCCGGCGGATGCCGATGGGCCGGCTGCCCGCCGACAAGCTCGCCCAGCACCGCGCGCTGCTGCCCTCCCGCGAGGGCGGCCGGGCCGAGGTCTACACCTACCCCACCCCCGGCGCCGAACTCGACTCGATCGCCGACCTGCTGCGCCGCGCCCACCTGGAGGACGGCGTGCCCTGGGGCGAGATGGCCGTCCTGGTCCGGGCCGGCGCCCGCTCCATCCCCGGCGTACGGCGGGCGCTCAGCGCGGCCGGCGTCCCGCTGGAGATCGACGGCGACGACCTGCCGCTGCGCGAGGAGCCGGCCGTCGCCCACCTGCTGCTCGCCCTGCGGGTCTGCGCCGAGCAGGCCGCCCGCGACCGGCACGGCGACCCCGACACACCCGACCCGCTCACCACCGACCTGGCCCACGCCCTGCTCACCGGCCCGCTCGGCGGCCTCGACGGCTCCGACCTGCGCCGCCTCGGCCGCGCCCTGCGCGAGGAGGAACGCGCCGCCCTGCGCGCCGACGGGGACCCGGCCGCCCCCCGCCCGGCCGGCGACCTGCTGCGCGAGGCCCTCGCCGAACCCGAGCGGCTGATCGCCCTCGACCCCGCCCACGCCCGCCGGGCCCGCGACCTCGGCACCCTGCTGCGCAAGGTCCGCGAACGCCTCGCCGGCGGCTGCACCGCCGAGGAGGCGCTCTGGGAGCTGTGGGACGGCAGCCGCCGCTGGCGCGAACGCCTGGAACGGGCCGCCCTGCGCGGCGGCGCCGCCGGCCGCAACGCCGACCGCGACCTCGACGCGCTGTGCGCCCTGTTCGAGACCGCCGCCCGCGCCGAGGAGCAGGTCACCGGCCACCGCGGCGCCCTCGACCTGCTCGCCGAGCTCGACGCCCAGGACATCGCCGCCGACACCCTCACCGTCCGGGCCGTGCGCCCCGAGGCCGTCCGGCTGATGACCGCCCACCGCTCCAAGGGCCTGGAGTGGCGCCTGGTCGTCGTCGCCGGCGTCCAGGACGGCCTCTGGCCCGACCTGCGCCGCCGCGGCTCCCTGCTGGAGGCCGACCGGATCGGCCGCGACGGCCTCGCCGAACCGCTCTCCCCGGGCGCCCTGCTCGGCGAGGAGCGCCGGCTCTTCTACGTCGCCGCGACCCGCGCCCGGGAACGGCTGATCGTCACCGCCGTCAAGGCCCCCGCCGACGACGGCGACGAGCCCTCCCGCTTCCTGCGCGAGCTCTACCGCGAGGACGTCGACCCGCGGACCGGCAAGGTCGTGCGCCGCACCCCGCCCGTCGTCGTCGAGGACGTCACCCACCGCCCGCGCCGCCCGCTGTCCGTCGCCGCACTGGTCGCCGAACTGCGGGCCGTCACCGTCGACCCGGCCCGCTCGCCCGAACTGCGCCGGGCCGCCGCCGAACGGCTCGCCCTGCTCGCCACCGCCACCGACGACGAGGGCCAGCCGCTGGTGCCCGCCGCCCGCCCCGACCGCTGGTGGGGCCTGGCCGACGCCACCGCCGCCCCCGACCCGCTGCGCAGCGCCGACCTGCCGGTGCGGCTGTCCGGCAGCGGCCTGGAACAACTGGAGAACTGCTCGCTGCAGTGGTTCCTGGACAAGGAGGTCAAGGCCCGCGCAGCCGGCTCCGCCGCCCAGGGCTTCGGCAACGTCGTGCACGCGCTCGCCGACGAGGTCGGCTCCGGGCGCACCCCCGCCGACCTCGCCGTCCTGATGGAACGCCTGGACACCGTCTGGGACGCGCTGGCCTTCGACGCGCCCTGGAAGTCCCACCAGGAGAAGACCCAGGCCCGCGCCGCCCTGGAGCGCTTCCTCAACTGGCACGTGCTGGAACGCGGCCGCGACCTCGTCGCCACCGAGC
This sequence comes from Kitasatospora sp. NPDC058478, assembly GCF_042720345.1. Classification (NCBI taxonomy): domain Bacteria; kingdom Bacillati; phylum Actinomycetota; class Actinomycetes; order Kitasatosporales; family Streptomycetaceae; genus Kitasatospora; species Kitasatospora sp. NPDC058478. Next base: position 49,642 of record NZ_JBHXML010000052.1, read on the forward strand.
ACGGCTTCGACGTCACCCTCGACGCCGGCGGCGTCTCGGTGCGCATCCGCGGCTCGATGGACCGGGTCGAGAAGGACGCGGCCGGGCGCGCCTACGTCGTCGACTTCAAGACCGGCAAGCACATCCCCACCGACAAGTCGCTGCCCGAGCACAAGCAGCTCGCCGTCTACCAGCTCGCCGTCCGCGCCGGGGCCCTCAACGAACTGCCCGGCTTCGCCGACCGCCCCCCGGCCACCGGCGGCGCCGAACTCGTCCACCTGCGCGAGCCCGCCGCCAAGGCCGCCCAGGACGCCCCCAAGGTGCAGCGGCAGGACCCGCCGGAGGGCGAGCCGTGGATCGAGAACCTGCTCGCCGACGCGGCCGGCCGGGTCCTCGCCGAGCGCTTCGTCCCGCAGACCGGCGGCGGCTGCGACCGCTGCACCTTCCGCCGCAGCTGCTCCGCCCAGCGGGACGGGGCGCAACTCGTCGAGTGAAGGTTGTCCGCCGCTCCGGTTAACGTTGCGGGGTGACCGCCGTGCTCAGCCATCCCGACCAGCTCAAGGAGCTGCTGGGCATCCCGTTCAACCGGGAGCAGATGGCGGCCATCGGCGCCCCCCTGGAACCGGCCGTGATCGTGGCCGGCGCCGGCTCCGGCAAGACCACGGTGATGGCCGCCCGGGTGGTCTGGCTGGTCGGCTCCGGCGCCGTCCGGCCCGAGGAGGTGCTCGGCCTCACCTTCACCAACAAGGCCGCCGGCGAACTCGCCGAACGCGTGCGCACCGCCCTGCTGCGGGCCGGCGTCACCGGGCAGGACGCCGCGGAGCCGCTCGGCGAACCGGAGATCTCCACCTACCACGCCTTCGCCGGCCGGCTGCTCAAGGAGCACGGCCTGCGGATCGGCATCGAACCCGACGTGCGGCTGCTCGCCGACGCCACCCGCTTCCAGCTCGCCGCCAAGGTGCTGCGCACCGCCCGCGGCCCGTTCCCCGCGCTCACCGGCACCTTCGCCAACCTGGTCGCCGACCTGATCGCCCTGGACGGCGAACTCGCCGAGCACCTGGTCGAGCCGGACACCCTGCGCGCCCACGACGAGGACCTGCTGGACACCCTCGCCACCGTCAAGCTCACCAACGACGACCTGCGGGCCGTCCCCGCCACCGCCCGGGCCCGGCTGGAACTGCTGCGCCTGGTCGAGGACTACCGGCGCCGCAAGCACGCCGCCGGGCTGATGGACTTCGGCGACCAGATAGCCGCCGCCGCCCGGCTCGCCCAGCAGCGGCCCGAGGTCGGCGCGCTGCTCCGCGGCCAGTTCCGGGTCGTGCTGCTCGACGAGTACCAGGACACCTCGGTCGCCCAGCGGCTGATGCTGGCCGGCCTGTTCGGCGCCGGCCCCGGTCCCGGCCATCCTTTTGCCGGCCACCCCGTCACCGCCGTCGGCGACCCCTGCCAGGCGATCTACGGCTGGCGCGGCGCCTCCGTCGCCAACCTCGACGAGTTCCCCCGGCACTTCCCGAAGGCCGACGGCCGCCCCGCCGCCCGCTACGCGCTCAGCGAGAACCGCCGCAGCGGCGGCCGGCTGCTCGCCTTCGCCAACGAACTCGCCGCGCCGCTGCGGGCCATGCACGAGGGCGTCGAGGCGCTGCGCCCGGCCCCCGGCGCCGAGCAGGACGGCTACGTGCGGGCGGCGCTGCTGCCCACCCACGCCGAGGAGGTCGACTGGCTCGCCGACTCGATCGCCCACCTGGTGCGCACCGGCACCGCGCCCGGCCGGATCGCCGTGCTGTGCCGCGGCGGCGCGGCCTTCCCGGACATCCACGCCGCCCTGGTCGCCCGCGAGGTGCCGGTCGAGGTGGTGGGCCTGGGCGGGCTGCTGCAACTGCCCGAGGTGGCCGACCTGGTGGCGGTCTGCGAGGTGCTCCAGGACCCGACCGCCAACGCCGCGCTGGTGCGCCTGCTGATCGGCCCGCGCTGGCGGATCGGCCCGCGCGACCTCGCCCTGCTCGGGCGCCGGGCCGCCGACCTGGTGCGCACCGACCGGCCCGAGGGCGTGGAGGCGCTGACGGCGGCCGTCGCCGAGGCCGACCCCACCGAGGTGGTCTCGCTCGCCGACGCGGTGGAGACCTTCCTCGACGCGGAGCAGCCCGACGAACTGCCCTTCTCCGCCGAGGCCAGGGTCCGCCTGGCCCGCCTCGGCCAGGAGCTGCGCGACCTGCGCCGCTCGCTCGCCGACCCGCTGATGGACGTGCTGCACCGGGTGCTGGCCGTCACCGGTCTGGAGGTCGAACTCGCCGCCTCCCCGCAGGCGCTGGCCGCCCGGCGGCGCGAGACCCTGCACGCCTTCCTGGACGTCGCCGCCTCCTTCGCCGACCTCGACGGCGACCCCGGCCTGGCCGCCTTCCTCGGCTTCCTGCGCGCCGCCCAGGAGTACGAGCGCGGCCTGGACAGCAGCCTGCCCGGCGGCGAGGACACCGTGAAGGTGCTCACCGCGCACAAGTCCAAGGGCCTGGAGTGGGACGTCGTCGCCGTCCCCGGCCTGGTCAAGGGATCGTTCCCGTCCACCACCTCGCGCGAGCGCTGGACCAGCAGCAAACGGGTGCTCCCGCACGCCCTGCGCGGCGACGCGGACACCCTGCCCGACGTGCGCGGCGGGTGGGACGGCAAGGCCATGACCGCGTTCAAGCGGCAGCTGGCCGAGCACTCCGGCACCGAGGAACTGCGCCTGGGCTACGTCGCGTTCACCCGCCCGCGCACGCTGCTGCTGGCCTCCGGGCACTGGTGGGGGCCCAGCCAGAAGACCGTCCGCGGCCCGTCCGCCTTCCTGGAGCAGCTGCGCGAGCACTGCGAGCGGCCCGGCGCCGGGGAGGTCGAGCACTGGGCCGAGCAGCCGGAGAAGGGCGCCGAGAACCCGGCGCTGGCCGATCCCGTCGAGCGCCCCTGGCCGCTGCCGCTGGACCCGGCCGCCCAGCTGGCCCGCCGCCGGGTCGCCGAGGTGGTGCACGCCCGGCTGGCCGGCGCGCCCGCCCCCGAACCCGAGCCGATGGCCGCCGAGGACCAGCGCCAGGCGGCCTCCTGGGACCGCGACCTCACTGCGCTGCTGGGCGAGTTGGAGCGCTCCCGGCGCACCGCCCGCGACGTGCCGCTGCCCGCCGCGCTGTCCGCCACCCAACTGCTGCGCCTGGCCGCCGACCCGGACGGCTTCGCGCGCGACCTGGCCCGGCCGATGCCGCGCCCGCCGCAGCCGGCCGCCCGGCGGGGCACCCGCTTCCACGCCTGGGTGCAGTCCCGGATCGAACCGCTGCTGCTGATCGAGCCGGGCGCGCTGCCCGGCGCCGACGACGACGGCATCGAGGACGAGCAGGACCTGGAGCGGCTCAAGGAGGCGTTCCTGCGCACCCCGTACGCCCAGCGCCGGCCGCACCGGGTGGAGGCGCCGTTCCAGCTGGTGCTCGGGGGGCGGGTGGTGCGCGGCCGGATCGACGCGGTGTACCGGGACGGTGACGTGACGTCAGTAACCGGTGGCGCGTCACGCTACGAAGTGGTGGACTGGAAGACCCACCGCGAGGAGACCGCCGACCCGTTGCAGCTCGCGGTCTACCGGATCGCCTGGGCCGAGCAGGCGGGCGTTCCGCCGGAGCAGGTCACGGCTTCCTTCCTGTACGTCCGCAGCGGGCGGATCGTCCGTCCGACAGGACTTCCCGACCGAAAAGAGTTGGAACGGCTCCTGATCGGGAACAGTGAAGAATGAGTCACGCAGAGCATTCAAGTCATCACGGCAGCGCCCGAAACCTGTGCGCCATGCACGTTTCGTGCCTATTGTGGGGTCGGTAACCGGTCAACCCCCGTGCTCCGGCCGCCAGCGAGGCCCGCATTCCCTAACCCTCAGTCATCACCGCAGGTGCCCCCGGGCATCGGCGTCTTCTGCTGGAGTAACCGACGTTGAGCGCGACCGGATGGATCAGAGAGCGGTTCACCGGGCCGACCCCGGGACCCGCTCCGGGCACGACCGGCACCTGGCCGAGGACGGCGCTCGCGCTGCCCTTCATCGGCATGGCGCTGATCGTCGCCCTCGACTTCGTCAGCAACACCGAGGTGACGGTCGAACCGGCCCTCACCGCCGTCCCCGCGCTGGCCGCCGTGGTCAGCCACCGAACCTGGTACCCGCTCGCCATCGGCCTCTTCACCGAGGCGGTGGCCTTCCTGATGGCCTTCCGCAGCGACGCCCTCGACCAGTCCGTGCACGCCGCCAGCGTCTTCGCGATCCTGCTGGTCGCCCTGATCGGCTGGGTCAGCGCCACCCTTCGGCTGCGCCAGGAGCGGGCGCTGGCCGACGCCCAGCTCGTCGCCTCGATCGCCCGCCGGGTGCTGCTGCGGCCCGTCCCCGAGCGGGTCGGCACCGTCCAGGCGGCCGTCCACTACGAGGCCGCCGCCGCGCACGCCAGGATCGGCGGCGACCTGTACGAGGTGGTCAACACCCGGCACGGGGTGCGGGCCGTGGTCGGCGACGTCCGCGGCAAGGGCCTCGGCGCGGTCGAGACCGCCGCCGCCGTCCTCGGCGCCTTCCGCGAGGCCGCGCACCAGGAGCCCGCACTGGACCGGGTCGCCGGCTGGCTGGCCGTCAGCCTCGACCGGGCCCTGCACGAGAACGACCACCCCGGCGTGGAGGAGGAGTTCGTCACCCTGGTGCTGATCGGCGTCGGCGCGGACGGCACCGCGGAACTGGTCAACTGCGGCCACCCCTCGCCGCTGCTGCTGCGCGGCGGGGACGTCCGGCCGCTCGAACTCGCCGAGACCGTCCCGCCGCTGGGCGTCCTCGACCCGGCCGACGTCCGGCCGCCGGTGCACCGGGTGGCACTGCGGCCCGGCGACCGGGTCCTGCTGTTCACCGACGGGGTGATCGAGGCCCGCGACCGCTCCGGCGCCTTCTACCCGCTCGCCGAACGCCTCCCGCGCTGCGCCGACGGCCGCCCGGCGGACGTCCTGCAGCGCCTGCACGAGGACGTGGTGCGCCACGTCGGCCGCCAACTCGGCGACGACGCGGCCATGCTGCTCCTCCAGTACGCGCCGGCCCCCGCCGCCGGCCCCCAACTACCGCACCAGCACGGCATCCTGTCCCGCCAGCGCTAGGTTCGGACAGGACCTAGGTCCTGTCCGGCCGATCTTGCCGGGCCCGCGACTCCGGGCATCCCGCCTGGACGCACGCCCGAATCGCCCAAGTACGACCCAGTACGAGGACGATCCGGGCGCACGCCCAGCCGGGCGCCCAACGCCGCGGGCTGATCCGCCAAGATCGACCGGACAGGACCTAGAGCGAGACCTCCACCAGCAGCGGCCGGTGGTCCGACACCGCCGCGCGCGGCGCCGCCGCCGGGCCGACCGCGGCGCGCGGCACGCCGACCGCCAGCACGTGGTCGAACTGCACCGCCGGGCGGTGCGAGGGGTACGTCGGGGTGCGGGCCAGGTCGTACCAGCCCTGCAGCCGGGGGCGGGGCTCGCGCACCCGGCGCCGGCGCGGCTCGGCCAGGGCCGGCCGGGCCCGCCGGGCCGCCCGCAGCTCCCGGACCCGCGCCCGGGGCGCGGTGCGCTCCAGCGCGGTCGCCCCGCCGAGGACGGTGCGCGGCACCGCGCCGACCAGGTTGAAGTCGCCCAGCACCAGGTACGGCTGCGGCAGGTCCGCGATCCACCGCCGGATGCCGGCCAGCTGCGCCATGTTCCACCCGGGGACGAAGGACAGGTGCGCCGCCACCACGGTGAACGGGCCGTGGTCGCCCTCCAGCACGGCCGCCAGCGCCGCCCGCGGCTCGTCCGGCACCGGGGTGAGCCCGCGCCGGCCGGCCACCCGCAGCGGCAGCCCGAACGGAGCCGGGGCGAACCGGCGGGCCCGCCAGTGCCGCACCGGGAGCCGGGTCAGCAGCGCGGTGCCGTACGAGGGCGGGGCGCCGTCGCCGACGTCGCCGGGCCCGTACACCCGCAGGCCGCCGGGCACGGAGGGCTCCGGCACCCAGCCCGCGACCGGCGCCGGGCGCCCGTGCAGGGCGGCGGCGAACCGCCAGTCGGCGGCCCCCATGGCCTTGGCGGCCACCGCGGCCTGGTCGGTGCCGCCGGAGCGGGACTGGTGGCGGTCCACCTCCTGCAGGGCCAGTACGTCGGCGTCCAGCGCGGCCACCGCCTCCGCCAGCGGCCCGCCGGCGTCGGCGGGGTAGGGCCGCGGGGCGCCGTCCGGGGCGAGCGGCTGACCGTGCAGCAGGTTGAAGGTGGCGATGCGCAACTGGCTCACACCGCACGACGGTACCCGCTCGCCGGGGGAGGGGGCGCGGCTTGAGCCTGTAGGGCATACCGGGTATACATACTGAGTATGTCCATCCGACACGGTCTGCTCGCCCTGCTCGACCAGGGCCCGCGCTACGGCTACCAACTGCGCACCGAGTTCGAGGCGCGCACCGGCGCCACCTGGCCGCTCAACGTCGGGCAGGTCTACACCACGCTGTCCCGACTGGAGCGGGACGGCCTGGTCGAGCCCGCCGGAGAGGACGACGAGGGCCACCAGTTCTACGCCGTCACCGAGGAGGGGCGCACCGAGCTGCGGGCCTGGTTCGACACCCCGGTGCCCCGGACCAACCCCCCGCGCGACGAACTGGCCATCAAGCTCGCCATGGCCGTCACCGTCCCCGGGGTGGACGTCTCCGCCGTCGTCCAGGGCCAGCGCCGCCACAGCATCAAGGCACTCCAGGACTACACCCGACTCAAGGGCCGCGCGCTGGCCGGGGAGTCACGGCCCGGCATCGCGCCCTCCGCGAGCAACGACCTGGCCTGGCTGCTCGTCCTCGACCAGCTGATCTTCCAGACCGAGGCCGAGATCCGCTGGCTCGACCACTGCGAGACCCGGCTCCACCAGCATGTGGAGACCGAACAGGCCCGCGCCGCCGAAGCCGCCCGCGACGGCGGCGCCACGGCCGCCCGGCCCACCCGCCGCCGCTCGCGCACCTGACCGCGCGCACCCGACCGCGCCCGCCGTAGCCCACGTACCCGACCCCGCCCGCCGCTGACGCACCTGACCCCGGCGGCCACCCGAACCATCGGCCCGGACCCGACGCCGAGCCCACCACCAGCACAAGGGGGGAACCATGTCCCACACCGACCCGGCCCGGCAGACGCCGGTACTGCACCTGGAGAACGTCACCCGAGTCCACGGCCAAGGCGCCGCGGAGGTCCAAGCCCTGCGCGGCATCGACCTCAAGGTCCACCCCGGCGAGTTCGTCGCCGTCATGGGCCCGTCCGGCTCCGGCAAGTCGACGCTCCTCACCCTCGCCGGCGGACTGGACACCCCGACCACGGGCCAGGTCCTCGTCGAGGGCGTCGCCCTCGGCGGGCTCAACCGCAAGCGGCTCGCCCAGGTCCGCCGCCGCTCCATCGGCTACGTCTTCCAGGACTACAACCTGATACCGGCCCTCACCGCCGGCGAGAACATCTCGCTGCCGCGCGAACTCGACGGCCTCTCCGCCCGCGCCGCCCGCCGCGAGGCGCTCGCCGCCCTGGAGGAGCTCGGCATCCCCGAGCTCGCCGACCGCTTCCCCGACGACATGTCCGGCGGCCAGCAGCAGCGCGTCGCCATCGCCCGCGCCCTCATCGGCGAGCGCCGCCTCGTCCTCGCCGACGAGCCCACCGGCGCCCTCGACTCCACCACCGGCGAGGCCGTCCTCGCCGTCCTGCGCGCCCGCTGCGACGCCGGCGCCGCCGCCATGATGGTCACCCACGAGGCCCGGCATGCCGCCTGGGCCGACCGCGTGGTCTTCCTGCGCGACGGCCGCATGGTCGACGAGAGCGTCAGCCAGGACGCCGCCAGCCTGCTCGTCAGCGCCGCCACCAACAGCATGAAGGTGGACGAGTGAAGCTCAGCGCCTGGCGGGTCGCCCTGCGCATCGCCCGCCGCGACGCCCTGCGGGCCAAGGGCCGCAGCGCCCTGGTCATCGCCATGGTCGCGCTGCCCGTCCTCGGCGTCACCGGCGCCGACGTGGTCTTCCGCAGCGCCGACCTCGAACCCGCCGAACACGTCGTGCGCGTCATGGGCCAGGCCGCCGGCGAACTGCAGATGGTCGAACGCGGCTCCACCGTCCTCCAGGCGCCCGACCCCGACAAGGGAATGACCACCAAGAGCGCCAAGGACGAGGCGAAGAACGGCGCCGCCCCCCAGCACACCCCCGCCCAGCAGCGCAGCCTCGACACCGAGCCCGCCGAACTGGCGAAGCAGCTGCTCCCGCCCGGCGCCACCCTCGTACCCGAGCGGCAGGGCCCCTACATCGCCGCCGGCAGCTCCCAGGGCCTGCTCAGCACCGGGACCACCGAACTGGACCTCACCGACCCGGTCTGGAACGGCCGCGTCAACCTGGTCAAGGGCCGCGCCCCCGCCACCGACGGCGAAGCCGCCGTCACCCGGGACTTCCTCACCCGCTCCGGCCTCAAGATCGGCGACCGGACCGCCGTCCGCGGCCTGGAGGACAGCCCCTTCACCATCACCGGCGTCGTCGAGTACCCCGGTGAACTGACGGCCACCGAGATCATCGCCCGGCCCGGCACCCTGATCAGCAAGCTCGCCAAGCTCCCCGGCGCCGACCGCAGCCGCAACGCCGGCACCGACGCGCCCACCCGCTGGCTCGTCAAGCTCCCCGCCGGCGCCACCCTCGACTGGCCCAAGGTCACCGAACTGGGCGGCTACGGCTTCGCCCTCGCCTCCCGCGCCGTCCTGCTCGACCCGCCGGCCCGCGCCGACGTCCCCTACTACGTCGAGGCCGACAAGCGCGGCGGCCCCACCCCCGGCTACCTCGACCGCACCTCCGTCGTCATCCTCGCCACCGTCGTCGGCATGGCCCTGCTGGAGATCGTCCTCCTCGCGGGCCCCGCCTTCGCCGTCGGGGCCAGGCGCTCCCGGCGGCAGCTCGGCCTGCTCGCCGCCGGCGGCGGTGAGCGCGCCAACATCCGCGCCGTCGTCCTCGGCGGCGGCATCGTCCTCGGCGTCACCGGCGCCGTCGTCGGCCTCGGACTCGGCATCGGCCTGGTCGCCCTGCTGCGCACCCGGGCCGAGGAGTACGCCGGCCAGCGCTTCGGCCACTTCAACCTCCAGCCGCTCGACCTGCTCGGCGTGCTCCTGGTCGGCCTGGTCACCGGCCTGCTCGCCGCCGTCGTGCCCGCCGTCCAGGCCTCCCGCCAGGACGTCGTCGCCGCGCTCACCGGCCGCGACTCGCTCAAGCCCCCGAGCCGCAGGCTCGCCGTGGTCGGCCTGCTGATGCTCGGCGGCGGCTCCGCGCTCGCCCTGCTCGGCGCCACCAGCGGCTTCGCCAACCGCAGCCTGTCCGTCCTCGGCGGCTCGGCCGTCGCCGAACTCGGCATGGTCGCCCTGACGCCCTACCTGGTCGGCCTGTTCGGCCGGCTCGGCCGCTGGCTCTCGCTCGGCCCCCGGCTCGCCCTGCGCGACTCGGTGCGCCACCGCGGCCGCACCGCGCCCGCCGTCGCCGCCGTGATGGCCGCCGTCGCCGGCACCGTCGCGGTCAGCGTCTACCTCGCCAGCTACGACGAGGGGAACCGCCGCGAGTACACCGCCGCCGCCCCCTCCGGCGCCGTCCTGCTCGGCAGCGGCTGGCTGCCCGCCTCCGAGGGCAATCTGCTGCCGCAGATGCGCGACGCGGTGGAACGCAACATCCCCGCCCTCGGGCCGCGCGCCGACGTCCAGCGCGTCAACTACAAGGGCGACTGCGCCGACGGCGGCAGCAGCTGCGGCTACATCCAGGTCGCGCTGCCCGAGGAACTGCGCTGCCCCGTCCTCGACGACACCGAGCGGAGCACCAGCGAGACGGAGCGCATCCTCGGCACCGACCCGCGCTGCCAGGTCTCGGGCCACCGCGGCAACCAGTTCAGCAACCTCTCCGCGGGCGACGCCACCCTGCTGCACAACCTCTACGGCGTCACCGACCCGGCCGCCGGGCAGGCCCTCGCCGCCGGCAAGGCCGTGGTCTTCGACGCGCGCTACCTCAAGGACGGCAAGATCGCGGTCGAGTTGAACGATCCGATGGAGGAGACCGACGGGTCGTCCCACGGGCCGTCCCCCAGGAAGCGCGGCCACACCGAGATCTCCGTCGACGCCGTCCTCGCGTCCGCGGCGGTGCCGGCCAGCGGCCAGGCCGTGATCAGCCCCGACACCGCCACCCGGCTCGGCCTCACCACCGCCCCGACCGGCTCGGTCTGGCTGCCCGACAGCTCCCCCTCCGACGGCTCCCAGCAGAAGGCCAACGGGGCGCTGGCCAAGCTCACCGACCAGGAGGTCCTCTCGATCGAGCGCGGCTACCAGTCCAGGGCCGACCTGATCGGCCTCGGGCTGTCGATCTTCGCCGGCATCGTCGCCCTCGGCGCGGCCGGCATCGCCACCGGACTCGCCGCCGCCGACTCCCAGCGCGACCTGACCACCCTCGCGGCGGTCGGCGCCGAGCCCCGGATCCGGCGTACGCTGTCCGGCTTCCAGTGCGGGGTGATCGCGGCCATGGGCACCCTGCTCGGCACCGTCTGCGGGATCGTGCCGGCGGTGGCCCTGCGCAAGGTCCAGGGTGCGGCGGCCACCGTCCCCGGGATGCCCGCCGAGATGATCGCCAACAAGTCGGTCGTGGTCCTCCCGTGGCTCACCATCGGGTTCACCGTGGTGGCGCTGCCGCTGCTCGCGGCGGGCCTGGCCGCGCTGCTCACCCGCTCGCGGATCTCGCTGCTGCGCCGCTCCGGCTGAGGTCCGTGCACCCTCCCGTCACCCCCGTCCGCGCCCCCTCCAATCCGGGGGCGCGGGCGGGGGTGACGGAGGTTACAGCCCCAACGGCGCCCGGCAGCCGGACGGCCGGGGCGGGCACCCGCACGGGCGAACTAAAGTCGTCGGTATGACGAGAACTCCGGACAGCGTCGTCCGCTCCTTCATCGACCAGCACCAGGCCGGCTTCCTCGCCGACCTCTCCGAGTGGCTGGCCATTCCCTCGGTCTCCGCCGACCCGGCCCGCGCCGGCGACGTGCGGCGCTCCGCCGAGTGGCTGGCCGCCAAGCTGCGCGACACCGGCTTCCCGGTGGCCGAGGTGTGGGAGACCGACGGCCTGCCGGCAGTGTTCGCCGAGTGGCCCTCCGGGGACTCGTCCGCGCCGACCGTCCTGGTCTACGGGCACCACGACGTGCAGCCCGCCGCGAAGGAGGACGGCTGGGAGACGGAGCCGTTCACCCCGACCGTGGTCGGCGGGCGGCTGTTCGCCCGCGGCGCGGCCGACGACAAGGGCCAGGTGTTCTTCCACACCCTGGGCGTGCGCGCCCACCTGGCCGCGACCGGCCGCACCGCGCCGGCCGTCAACCTCAAGCTGCTGATCGAGGGCGAGGAGGAGTCCGGCTCGCCGCACTTCGCCGACCTGGTCCGGCGCGAGGCAGGGCGGCTGGCCGCCGACGTGGTGGTCATCTCGGACACCGGCATGTGGTCCGAGACCACGCCGACCGTGTGTACCGGCATGCGGGGCCTGGCCGACGCCCAGATCGACCTGTACGGCCCGGACACCGACATCCACTCCGGCTCCTTCGGCGGCGCCGTCCCCAACCCGGCGCAGGTCGCCGCCGAGCTGGCGGCCGGCCTGCACGACGCCGACCGCCGGGTGGACATCCCGGGCTTCTACGACGGCGTGATCGAGCTGACCGACCGCGAGCGCGAGCTGTTCGCCGAACTGCCCTTCGACGAGGCGCAGTGGCTCAGGGTCGCCAAGTCGTACGGCACCCGGGGCGAGGCCGGCTACTCCACCCTGGAGCGGGTCTGGGCCCGCCCGACCGCCGAGGTCAACGGCGTCTGGGGCGGCTACACCGGCCCCGGCGGCAAGACCATCGTGCCGTCCTCGGCGCACCTCAAGCTGTCCTTCCGGCTGGTCGCCGGGCAGGAGGTGGAGAAGGTGCGCGAGGCCGTCCGGGAGTGGGTGGCCGCGCGGGTGCCCGAGGGCGTCCGCCACGAGCTGACCTTCCCGGGCGCGACCCGGCCCTGCCTGACCCCGCTGGACCACCCGGCGCTGCAGTCCACCGTCCGCGCCATGGGCCGGGCCTTCGGGCAGAAGATCCTCTTCACCCGCGAGGGCGGCTCCGGCCCGGCCGCCGACCTCCAGGACGTGCTCGGCGCGCCGGTGCTGTTCCTCGGCATCTCGGTGCCCTCGGACGGCTGGCACTCGGTCAACGAGAAGGTCGAACTGGACCTGCTGGCCAAGGGCGTGGAGACGGCCGCGTACCTGTGGGGGGACCTGGCCGAGAACTTCCGGCCCGGCGCGTGATCCCGCGCGGGCACACCATGGCAGTCAGATCACTCATCCGGATGATTCATCACGTGGGGATGGAACGAAGTGAGCACCGTGCCTGAGACCGAACGCCCACTGAACCTGGCACTGGCCCGGGCCGGGGTGGACCGGGCGGCCGAGCACCGGCTCGACGAGCCCTGGCTGGCCGCGGCCTGGAGCCACCCGGCCACCCGGGTGCTGCCGATCGCCGGCGGCGAGGCGTTCGTCGTCGACACCGCGCAGGGCACCGAACTCGTGCTGATGCCCTCCTTCGAGGCGCCGCAGACCGGGGACCGGTACTTCCTCGGCACCGACGAGGACGGCGTCTCGTACTTCGCGCTGGCCGGGGAGAGCCTGCCCGGGCGGCTGGACGGCGACGCCCGCCCGGCCGGGCTGCGCGAGGTCGGCGCGCTGCTGTCGGACCGGGACGCCGGACTGCTGGTGCACGCCGTCGCGCTGGAGCACTGGCACCGGCTGCACAGCTTCTGCTCGCGCTGCGGGCACCCGACCGAGAAGGCCGGCGCCGGGCACGTGCGGCGCTGCACCTCCTGCGCGGCCGAGCACTACCCGCGCACCGACCCGGCGGTGATCATGGTGATCACCGACGAGCAGGACCGCTGCCTGCTCGGCCGCCAGGCGCTGTGGCCGGAGGGCCGCTGGTCCACCCTGGCCGGCTTCGTCGAGCCGGGGGAGTCGATCGAGCAGGCGGTGGTGCGCGAGGTGCACGAGGAGGCCGGCGTGCGGGTCGGCGAGGTGCGCTACGTCGCCAGCCAGCCCTGGCCCTTCCCGTCGAGCCTGATGCTCGGCTTCACGGGCCGGGCGCTGCCGGGCGGCACGGCGATCACCGTGGACGGCGAGGAGCTGGCCGAGGCGCGCTGGTTCTCCCGTGACGAGCTGCGGGCCGGGATGGAGGCGGGGGAGATCCTGCCGCCCTCCGGGATCTCGATCGCACGCCACCTGGTCGAGCTCTGGTACGGCGGACCGCTGCCGTCGGCGGCGCGCTGGTAATCCCCGACGAATGGGGGGCGTGCGGGTTATCCCGCGCGCCCCCGTTTTTCTTTTCCCTTCCTTCCCGAATCCGACACGATCAGATGTTCGTGGCCGGACGGGCCAGTTCTGCTACCGCCACCCGCCACCCCGCGGCCGTCGTCAACCCGCGCGGACGACATTGCCGGAAACGGCTGAAACCCCGCCATCGCGCTCGCTACATTCACTCGGGTGACAATCCCCCGGGGCACCGCCCAATCCCCCAAATACCAGCGTCTCGCCGCCGACCTGCGCCGCCGGATCGCCGAGGGCGAGTTCACCGCCGACGCCGCACTCCCGGTCGAGAGCGAACTGGAACGCCAGTACGGAGTCGCCCGCAACACCGTCCGGCTCGCCGTCGACGTCCTGGTCAACGAAGGCCGCCTGGTCCGCCTCCAGGGCAAGGGCACCTACCTGCGGGAACACCCCGTCCTGGACCACCGCGCCTACGGCCCCACCCTGGCCCCCGCCCCCCGGGACTGCCTGGCCGTGCCCTCCGCCGTCTACCTCGGCGAGGCCGCCGAAGCCGGCCGCGAACTCACCACCGACTTCGAGATGATGATCGTCCGGGCCCGGGTCGACATCGCCGAACGGCTCGGACTGCGCCCCGGCGAGGCCATCGTGGTCCGCCGCCAACTGCGCCTGCTCGACCGCGAGCCGTACTCCATCGAGGAGAGCCACTACCGGGCCGGACTCGCCGCCGGCACCCCGCTGATGGAACCCGACCCGGTCGAGGGCGGCGACGAGGCCGTCCTCAACGAACTCGGCCGCACCGAGATCGGCGCCGTCGACCACCTGGTCGCCCGGATGCCCGGCCCCGAGGAGGCCCAGTGGTTCCAGGGCGGCCCCGGCGTGCCGCTGATGGTCCAGACCCGCGTCACCTACGACCGGCGCGGGCCCGTCCGGGTCATCGAGACCCGCTACTCGGCCGACCGCAGCCGGCTCGTCTACGGCATCGGCGACCTCGGCGCGCGCGCCACCCTGCCCGCGCCCGCCGCACCCGTCGACCCCGCCAGGGCCGACGCGCAGTGACGCGCGCCGGCCCGGACCCCGGGCCGGGCCGGCCCCGTTCAGGCCGTTCAAGCCTGCGCGGGCCGCTCGGACCGTTCAGGCCGTTCAAGCCCGCGCGGGCCGCTCGGACCACTCAGACCCCGAGGGCCTTCTTCACCTGCAGCAGGCTCGGGTTGGTCATCACGACCCGCTCGCCGCCGGCGTTCGGCGTCACCAGCACCGTCGGCACGGTCTGGTTGCCGCCGTTGACCGACTCGACGAACGACGCCGACGCCGGGTCCTCCTCGATGTTGACCTCCGTGTAACCGATCCCCTCCCGGTCCATCTGGCTCTTGAGTCGGTTGCAGTACCCGCACCAGGTCGTGCTGTACATCGTCACGCTGCCGGACATCGAGGAGGCTCCTTCAGGAAGAGGGCGTACGGTCTCAGGGCAGGAACGCCCACCGCGCGACGGTCATTCCGCACGGCCGCGCTCCGTCGCACCACGACGGCGCCCGAACGGCCCCGCGCGCCCCGGTGCGCAGCGATCATCCTGCGATCACACCGTGCCTGTGGACAACCCCGCCCCCGTTGTCCCAGCGGGCTGAGAGGATGGAAAGCATGCAGGAAGACCTCTTGAGCGGCAGCCCGTCCGACGGCCCCCACGGCTCCCTCTGGGCCGACCCCACCGCCGCCACGGGCCCCGACGCCGTGCTCGCCGGGCTCGACCCCGAACAGCGCGCCGTCGCCACCGCCCTGCACGGGCCCGTCTGCGTCCTCGCCGGCGCCGGCACCGGCAAGACCCGCGCCATCACCCACCGGATCGCCTACGGCGTGCGCAGCGGCGTGTACCAGCCCCAGCAGGTCCTCGCCGTCACCTTTACCGCCCGCGCCGCCGGCGAGATGCGCGGCCGACTGCGCCAACTCGGCGCCGACGGCGTCCAGGCCCGCACCTTCCACGCCGCCGCCCTGCGCCAGCTCCAGTACTTCTGGCCGCGCGCCGTCGGCGGCCCCGTGCCCCAGCTGCTCGAACGCAAGGTCCAGCTCGTCGCCGAATCCGCCGGCCGCTGCGGCCTGCGCGTCCAGCGCACCGAACTGCGCGACCTCACCGCCGAGATCGAATGGGCCAAGGTCACCCAGCTCGGCCCCGACGACTACCCCGCCGCCGTCCAGAAGTCCGGCCGCGAAGCCCCCCGCGACCCGGCCGAGACCGCCCAGGTCTACCGCGTCTACGAGGAGACCAAGAGCCGCCGCGGCGTCATCGACTTCGAGGACGTCCTGCTGCTCACCGCCGCCATCCTGGAGGACCGCCCCGACATCGCGGACCAGGTCCGCTCCCAGTACCGGCACTTCACCGTCGACGAGTACCAGGACGTCTCGCCGCTCCAGCAGCGGCTGCTCGACCAGTGGACCGGCCCCGGCGGCGGCGCCAGCCTCTGCGTCGTCGGCGACGCCAGCCAGACCATCTACTCCTTCACCGGCGCCACCCCCGACTACCTGCTCAACTTCCGCACCCACCACCCCGAGGCCACGGTCGTCAAGCTGGTCCGCGACTACCGCTCCACCCCGCAGGTCGTCCACCTCGCCAACGGACTGCTCAGCCAGGCCCGTGGCGAGGCCGCCCGCCACCGCCTCGAACTCGTCTCCCAGCGCGAGGCCGGCCCCGAACCCGTCTACACCGAGTACGAGGACGAGCCCACCGAGGCCGAGACCACCGCCCGCCGGATCAAGGACCTGCTCGCCACCGGCGTGCGCGCCAGCGAGGTCGCCGTCCTGTTCCGCACCAACGGCCAGTCCGAGGTCTACGAGCAGGCCCTCGCCGACCTCGGCGTCCCCTACCAGCTCAAGGGCGCCGAGCGGTTCTTCGAACGCCCCGAGGTCCGCGACGCCGGCGTCCTGCTGCGCGGCGCCGCCCGGGCCGGCGCCGACCCGCTCACCGCCGACGCCCCCGACCTCGCCGGCCAGGTCCGCGCCGTCCTCGCCGCCCGCGGCTTCACCGCCGAACCGCCCGCCGGCTCCGGCGCCGTCCGCGACCGCTGGGAGTCCCTCGCCGCCCTCGTCCGGCTCGCCGAGGAGTTCGAGCGCACCCGCACCGCCGCCGGCCACAGCGCCGACCTCGCCGCCTACGTCGCCGAACTCGACGCCCGCGCCGCCGCCCAGCACGCCCCCGCCGTCGAAGGCGTCACCCTCGCCTCGCTGCACGCCGCCAAGGGCCTCGAATGGGACGCCGTCTTCCTCGTCGGCCTCACCGAGGGCACCCTGCCGATCATCTACGCCAAGACCGACGAGCAGATCGAGGAGGAGCGCCGACTCCTCTACGTCGGCGTCACCCGCGCCCGCAGGCACCTCTCCCTCTCCTGGGCGCTCAGCCGCTCCCCGGGCGGCCGGGCCAGCCGCAAGCCCAGCCGCTTCCTGGACGGGCTGCGTCCCGGCTCCAGCGCCCCCGGCGCACGCACCGGCGGGCGGGGCGGGCGCGGGGGCGTGGAGCCCGGCGAGCGCTCCGCCGGACGGCGGGTCCGCGGCCCGGTCAAGTGCCGGGTCTGCGAGAAGGTGCTCACCGAGGCGGTCGAGCGCAAGCTGCGCCGCTGCGAGAGCTGCCCGTCCACGATGGACGAGGCGCTGTACGAGCGGCTGCGCGAGTGGCGGGCCCGGCAGGCCAAGAAGCAGGGGGCGCCGGCCTACGTGGTGTTCACCGACGCCACGCTCATGGCCATCGCCGAGGACGTGCCGGCCAGCCGCCAGGAGCTGGCCGTGATCTCCGGGGTCGGTGCGATGAAGCTGGACAAGTACGGGGCGGCCGTGCTCTCGTTGTGTGCGGGGGAGGAGCCCGAGGAGGATCCGGACGGCGTCGAGGACGGCGAGCCGGTCGATCCGGCGTGAGCCGGTCCGGGCGCGGTCCAGGGGAGTCTCCCGGGGGCCGCTCGGGGGACATTCGAACCCGCCGTGAAAAATAGTTTGCGCGGCATACCGGGAGCGCAATAGCCTGCCGGAGCGGTCAAGGGGACGAGATCGCACGGGGTGACACCTGTGCCGAATCCCCTGCACCCAACAGCTTCACCGAGACAGACATCCGAACATTCGGAGCCGGGGCGACCTGGCTCCGCGAGACGCCGAGAGGAGGCGATGACAGTGGGAAACATCATGATCACCAAAATGACTGGCCAGACCGTTGTTGCTGCCTCCCTGCGTGCCGCCCGTCTGCGGGCGCTCGCCGAGCTCGGTGGAACCGGTCTGGGTCTCGACACCACCGGTGTCTCCGTCGTCCCCGCTGTCAGTGGCCTTGGACACACTGATGTCTGCGCCGCGGGCGGCAGGAACGTCGAAGGCACCTCCGTCGAGGCCGGTCTGTCCGGCGACTGGGCGTCGTTCGGCACGTCGCGCTCCCTGCGTGATGAGCGACCGACCCAGGCACCGAAGGCAGTCGTAGCAGCCGCCATGCATGGCGACTATGCGCAGGTCGTCGGTGCCGGAAGCACCCAGAAGCAGAACGAGCAGCAGATTAACCAGGCCATGGCCGCCTTTGCGGGCGCCACGGCCATCCGGATGCGGGCCTTCCGCGGGCCTGAACCCTGGAGAGAACGAACCTGAGTAAGCCTCAGGTCGGCACCTCCAGGGCCGCGGAACCCGTCACACCGGGATCCGCGGCCCTTCTGTTTTGTCCGGTACGCAAGACCACCCAGGCCCCCCGGGGCCTCCGGCCCAGACCCACCAGCCATCTGGGCCGGAACCACTGAAAAGACGAGGAAGACGCCACAGTGTCCACGGTCATCACGCCGCCCATCCCGTCCGTACCGCCGACAAGCCAGATCACCAAGGCCGACCAGGCCGACCCCCCGGAGGTTCTTTCCATGCAGATCAGCTCCATCGAGCAGGCCGAGGCGCTCGGGCTCCCCATCCCCTGCCGCGCCTTCGACCCCGAGGTCTTCTTCGCCGAGACGCCCGCCGACGTCGAGTACGCGAAGTCCCTCTGCGGCACCTGCCCGGTCAAGGACGCCTGTCTGACCGGTGCGCTGGAGCGGCGCGAGCCGTGGGGCGTCTGGGGTGGCGAGCTCTTCGTCCAGGGTGTCGTCGTGGCCCGCAAGCGGCCGCGTGGCCGTCCGCGCAAGACCGAGGTCATGGCGTGAACCCCGCCCACGGCGCCAGGGCCGTCCGCCGGGGAGAGCAGCCCCTGCTGGACAGCTCCCTCCGCCGTTCCGTCCGGATCGCCGCCGCCAAGGCCGACGCAGCCCGGCCAGCCCCCTTCCCGAGCACGCACCACGAGCAGGACCACCACATGACCGCCGCCGCCATCGATCCGACCGTCCGCGCTGAGCAGACCACCGAACTTCAGATCCAGAACAGGACCCTCGAAATGCAACTCCTCCACGAATCCCTGGCCCGGGCCCATATGCAAGAGCGCCTGCACGAGGCCGAGCACCAACGCCTCGTCACCCGGGTCGCCCGGGCCCGCCGGCTCAAGCAGCGGGCCGAGCGCGCCTCGCTGCGGGCCCGCAAGGCGATCGCCGTCGCCCTGATGTAGCCGCGGCTGTCGTCGCGGCTGTCGTCGCGGCGCGGGGCCTCCCCGCGTTCCACCCCCGTCGTGCCGCAGGCCGCCCCCCGTCACGGGGAGCGGCCTGCGGTCGTCGGGGGCGTTGTGGTCAGCTCTTGCGGGTGCGGTTGGCGGGCTCGCCGCCTGCCGGCTTGCGACCGGCCGGCTTCGCCGTCCCCGCCGGTCTCGCCGTCCCCACTGGGTCGGCCGGCTTCGCCGTCCCCGCCGGTTCCCGACCGGCGAACTGGGGCAGCCACGCCAGCATCTCCGCCCGGAACGGCGCCTGGGCGCCCAACTGGCAGAGCACCCCGATGGTGCTCAGCGTCACCCGATGGATCAGCAGGTACGCGGGCGGCAGGTTCAGTTGCTTGCCCAGGTTGTAGGCGGGCGAGCGCGGATCGGCGATCCGGGCCGCCTGCGCGCGCATCCAGGCCCGGGTGAAGTGGAAGCTGTCCACGGCGGCCGGCTCGATGATCGGCCGCAGGTAGTCCAGCACCGCGTCCGGGTCCAGCTCGATCGAGGGCTTGACGAAGCCCTCCTCGCGCAGCATCTTCAGCACGCCCGCCGCGTCGCCGTCCAGGGCCATCCGCAGCGACGCCCCGATCGGCGCGGGCAGCCCGCCCGGCAGCCGGTCCACCGTGCCGAAGTCCAGCACCCCAAGCCGCCAGCCCGACGCCGGGCCGTCGTCCTTCAGCAGCCGGAAGTTGCCCGGGTGCGGGTCCGCGTGCAGCAGGCCGGTCCGGGACGGGCCCGCGAACAGGAACCGGGCCAGCAACTGCCCGGCACGGTCTCGCTCCTCCTGGGTGCCGCCCGTGATCACCTCGGCCAGCGGGGTGCCGTCCATCCACTCGGTGACCAGCACCTGGTCGGCCTGCGCCACCACGCCGGGCACCACGATGTCCGGGTCGCCGGCGAACTCCTCGGCGTGGCGGCGCTGAGCCTGCGCCTCCAGCTCGTAGTCCAGTTCCTCCGACACCCGTTCGCGCAGCTCGGCGATCAGCGGCTTGATGTCCAGCCCCGGGATCAGAGGGCCCAACAGCCAGGCCACCCGGCTCAGTTGCGTCAGGTCGGCGAGCAGCGCGTCGCCCGCGCCCGGGTACTGCACCTTGACCGCGACCCGGCGCCCGTCGTGCCAGACGGCCCGGTGCACCTGCCCGATCGAGGCGGCCGCCGCCGGCCGGTCGTCGAACTCCCGGAACAGCTCGCGCCAGCCGTCCCCGAGCCGCTGGGCGAGCGCGGTGTGCACCTTGGCGGCGGGCATCGGGGGAGCGGCGTCCTGCAGCTTGGTGAGCGCGGCCCGGTACGGCCCGGCGACCTCCTCGGGCAGCGCGGCCTCGAAGACGGACAGCACCTGCCCGAACTTCATGGCCCCGCCCTTGAGTTCACCCAGGACCTTGAACAGCTGGTCGGCGGTGGCCTGCTGGAGCTCGGCCGTCACCACCTCGGCGGAGCGCCCGCCGATGCGCTTGCCCAGACCGAGTGTGGCGCGTCCGGCTATCCCCAGCGGCAGGGCGGCGAGCCGTGCCGTGCGGGTCACTGCCTTGCGCGGAAGATCGCTCACCCGGGCCTCCATTCCCTGGCCCCCCGACACCGGACGGCCCACCATCACTAGGCCATTGTGCCCGCTCCCCACCCCGCGACCGCCGGTATTTCGCCAGGCGGGGAGGGGGCGCCCGTACGTGGGCCGCGACCGCTGTCCCTTTGCGGGGGAGTTGGACGGCTTGGTCCGGTCGGCCCGGCGTGGTGGGCGGGCGGTGGCTGCGCGCCGAGTGGAGTGCCCGCGGGTCGTCCGGCCGGCGGGTCAGCGGGGCAGACGGAGGGCCAGGCCGTCCAGGACCACGGCGAGGCCGTAGGCGAACTTGGTGTCGCGCGTGGCGGCCGGGTCCGGGTCCGCGGAAGCGGCCGAGTAGGCGGCGGCGAGGTGGGCGAAGCCCGCGGTGGCCTCCCGGGCGGCGGGCATCAGCCGGGCGACGAACGCGGCCTCGCTCTCACCGGCCCGGGCGACGGTGGTGAGCCAGGCCGCCTCCGTGGTGCTCATGCCGACGACGTAGGAGATGACCGTGTCGATCGCCCGGACCGGCTCGGGGAAGCCGGCCGAGGTGAAGAAGGCGGTCAGCCGCTCGCCGTAGGACAGCAGGTTGGGGCCGAGGTGGGCGAGGCCGGCCTGGCCGAGGACGGACGACAGCCAGGGGTGGCGCAGGGCCGTCGCCCGGAAGGCGCCGGCGGCCTCGGTGGCGGCGGCGCGCCAGTCGGGGCTGTCGGCGGGTGGGAGGGTGATCTCGCCGAAGACCTCGTCCACCGCGAGCTCCATCAGCTCGTCCTTGGTCGCCACGTGCCGGTACAGGGAGGTGGCGCCCGCGTTCAGCCGGGTGGCGAGCTTGCGCATGCTCAGGGCCTCGATGCCCTCGGCGTCCAGCATGGTGATCGCCTCGCGGACGATCGCGGCCCGGCTGAGTGCGGGCTGGTCGGGCTCGCGCTGCCGACGGGCCCATACGGACGGGATCGGGTTCGTTTCGGCGGCCATGGCGGCTCCCCTTCCCTCTGCTCCTGCTTCGCTGCGTACACCGTTCGCATTGAGCGTACAGGAGTCGGATATTGCGCGCGCTGTTCCGACATGCGTACAGTGTGCGCAATGAAGGAACGGGGTGCGCACCGGGGGAACGGTGTGCGCAGAATGGAGGGGTGGCTGATGACAGCGCTCAACGCGACCGAGGGCCGCAATCCGCACCGCTGGTGGATCCTGATCGTGCTGTGCCTGAGCTCGCTCGTCCTGGTGGTCGACAGCATGGCGCTCACGGTCGCCGTGCCTTCGATGACGGCGGACCTCGGCGCCAGCGCCCAGGACACCCAGTGGATCCTCGACTCCTACGTCCTGGTCTTCGCCGGGCTGCTGCTCACCGCCGGCAGCCTCGGGGACCGCTTCGGCCGCCGGAAGATCATGATCATCGGGCTGCTGCTCTTCGGGGCGGCCTCCCTGGCGGCCACCTTCTGCACCAACCCCGGCGAGGTGATCGCGGCCCGGGTCGCCATGGGCGTCGGCGGATCGCTGATCATGCCCTCGACGCTGTCGATCCTCATCACCGTCTTCGACGAGGACGAGCGCAACAAGGCGATGGCCGCCTGGAGCTCGGTGGCGATGCTGGGGCTGGTCGGCAGCCCGGTCCTCGGCGGCGTGCTGATCAACCACTTCTCCTGGCACTCGATCTTCTTCATCAACGTCCCGGTCGTCGCCCTGGCGATCCTGGCCGGCCTGCTGCTGATGCCGGAGTCCAAGGGCCCGTGGCAGAAGCCCGACCCGCTCGGCGCGGTGCTCTCCGCGGCCGGCATGACCGCCCTGGTCTGGTGGATCATCGAGATCCCGCAGCACGGCGCCTTCGGCGGCCAGTCCCTGGTCACCCTGGCCATCGCGGTGCTCGCGCTCGGCGGGTTCGTGGCGTGGGAGAACATCACCACCGCGCCCATGGTTCCGCTGGCGCTCTTCAAACACCGCAACTTCAGCGGGGGCTCGCTGTCGCTGACCCTGGTGCAGATCGGCAACGGCGGCCTGCTGCTCGTGCTCACCCAGTACCTGCAGTTCGTGCTCGGCTACTCGCCGGTCAAGGCGGGCCTCGCGTTCGTGCCGCTGGCCATCGCCGCCCTGATCGGCAACGGGGTCGGCGCCAAGTTCGCCGCCACGATCGGCAACCGCCTGCTCATCCTCACGGGGATGCTCGTCATGGCCGCCTCCTTCGCCCTGCTGACCACCGTCACCGCCGGCACCGGCTTCACCGTCCCGGCGGTCGCCCTCGGGCTGCTCGGCCTCGGCGCGGGCCTGGCGATGCCGGCGGCGGTGGGCGCGCTGATGGGCACCATCCCGCCGGAGCAGGCGGGCGTCGGCTCGGCGCTGAACGACACCATCCAGCAGGCCGGCACCGCGCTCGGCATCGCCATCCTGGGCTCACTGCTGTCGAGCGGTTTCGCCGCCGAGATGCCCGCCGGGATGCCGGAGGAGGCGAAGCACTCCGTCGGCGGGGCGCTGGCACTGGCCAACGGGGACGCCGGGCTCGTCCGGACCGTCCGGGAGGCCTTCACCTCGGCGATGTCGACGACCTTCACGATCAGCGCGATCGGGGTGCTGGCGGCGGCGGTGGTGGCCACGCTGGTGATGCGCGACCGGAAGGCCGGGACGGCGGCGGGGGAGCCGGTGGCAGGGGCGTCGGTGGAGGACACCGGGATCGCCGCCTGACTCCGCTGGACCTGGCTGGTCCACCTCGCCGCGAAGGCCGGTGCCCCTTGGGGCACCGGCCTTCGGTGGGGTGGGGTGGGGCGGTGGTGCGCAGGAAGTCGGGCGGGCCGACTTCCTGCGCGTGGTTCTTTGCCTGATCTCTGGGGCCCCCTCCCCCCCCGCCCCCCACCCTCCCCGCCCCCCACCCTCCCCGCCTCCCGCCCACCACCTCCCGCTGGCAACAGCGGATCCCCGCCTTGCATGGCCCGCGCCCTGCCCCAGGC
>NZ_JBHXML010000053.1:0-72936 GCF_042720345.1 Kitasatospora sp. NPDC058478
CGCCCGGCCACGCCCGCGGGCCCGCCCGCCGCGACCCCCGCGGCCGGGCCCGCCGCCGCCCCTTCGCGGCGCCGCCTCCTCCAGGGCGCCCGGGTGGCCAGCCTGCTGGCCGCGCTGGTGCTGGGCTTCGTCGGCTACCTGTTCACGCTCTCGCACGTCCAGGAACGGCACTTCCAGTCCACCGCGTACAAGACCTTCCGGGACCAGCTCGCCCGGGCCGTCGCCCCCACCGGGGCCGCCGCCGACGGCGCCCCGGTGGCCCTGCTGGACATCCCGGCGATCGGCCTGCACCAGGCCGTCGTGGTCGAGGGCACCACCGGCCGGGACCTCATGCGCGGGCCCGGCCACCGCCGGGACACCGCCCTGCCCGGCCAGGGCGGCGTCGCGGTGCTGTTCGGCCGCGGCGCCACCTTCGGCGCGCCCTTCGCCGAGCTGTCCGGGCTCCGGGTCGGCGACAAGATCGAGGCCACCACCGGGCAGGGCAAGTTCACCTACACCGTCAACGTGTACGGCGACGGCGACCACCCGATCACCGACCCGGCCCGCAACCGGCTCGTCCTGGTCACCGGGGACTCGGACTGGATCCCCGGCTCGACCGTGATGGTCGGCGCCCGGCTGGACGGCGACCCCCAGCAGAACCCCGGCGGCCGGCCCCGGACCGTCCCGTACGACAAGGCGCTGGCCGCCGACAAGGGCGCGCTGGCCACGCTGCAACTGTGGTCGCTCGGACTGCTGGGCGTGGTGCTCGGCGCGCTCCTGCTGGCCCGGTACTGGCGGGCCTCGGCGGCCTACCTGAGCCTCGCGCCGGTGCTCGGCGCACTGCTCTGGGCGGTCTACGAGAACGCCGCCGCCCTGCTGCCCAACCTCTACTGAAGCGCGCCCGGAAGGCCGTACCGATGACGGATGCACCGATGACCGACACCCCGACCACCGGCCTGGGGACGGTCGACGCCCCGGCGACCGACCCGGCCGCCGACACCCTCACCCTCCCGCCGCTGCCGCCGGCCCCGCACCCCGGCGGCGAGCCGCTGGCCGGGCTGGAGACCAGGGAGGTCTCCGCCTGGTTCGGCGCCCGCAAGGTGCTGGAGCGGGTCTCGCTGGCGATGCCGGCCGGCGAGGTCACCGCGCTGATCGGCCCGTCCGGCTGCGGCAAGTCCACCTACCTGCGGATCCTCAACCGGATGCACGAGATGGTGCGCGGCGCCGCGCTCTCCGGCGAGGTGCTGCTGGAGGGCGACGACGTCTACCGTCCCGGTCGGCGCCCCGCCGAGGTGCGGCGCCGGATCGGCATGGTGTTCCAGCGGCCCAACCCGTTCCCGGCGATGTCCATCCAGGACAACGTCGCCAGCGGCCTGAAGCTGGCCGGGATCAAGGTCTCCAAGGAGGAGCGCCGGGACCTGGTGGAGACCAGCCTGCGCCGCGCCGGGCTCTGGGACGAGGTCTCCAGCCGGCTGCACACCCCGGGCGGCTCGCTCTCCGGCGGGCAGCAGCAACGCCTGTGCATCGCACGGTCGTTGGCGGTCTCGCCGGACATCCTGCTGATGGACGAGCCGTGCTCCGCGCTCGACCCGACCTCCACCCGACGGGTCGAGGAGACCATCGCCGAACTGCGCGGGCGGCTCACCATCGTGATCGTCACCCACAACATGCAGCAGGCCCAACGCGTCTCGCAGACCTGCGCCTTCTTCCTGGCCACCCACGACACCCCGGGCCGGATCGTGGAGGCCGGGCCGACCGCGCAGGTCTTCGGCAACCCGCGCGACCAGCGGACCTCCGACTACGTGAACGGCCGCTTCGGGTAGGCCCTGCCCGGCCGGACAGGGCCCAGGCGATACGTCCTAGGGGAGCCAGGGGAGCCAGGGGAGCTAGGGGAACCGCAGCAGCTCCTCCAGCACCGCCGCGACGCCGTCCTGCTCGTTGCTCACGGTGTGCAGCGGCACCGCCGCCAGCACCTGCGGGTGCGCGTTGGCGACGGCGTACGCGGTGCCGGCCCAGTCCAGCATCTCCAGGTCGTTCGGCATGTCGCCGAAGGCCACCACCTCGCTCCGGTCGATCCCGTGCCCGGCGCACCAACGGGCCAGCGTGCTGGCCTTGGTGACGCCGGGCGCGCTGATCTCCAGCAGCGGGATCGGCGCCGAGCGGGTGATCTCGGCCAGCTGCCCGGCCGCCTCCCGGGCCTGGGTGAGGAACGTGTCCGGGTCGAGGTCGGGGTGCTTGGCCAGCAGCTTGAACAGGCCCCGGACCGGCCCGCCGGCGCTCAGCAGCTTCTCCGCCGGGCCGACCGCGTGCTCCAGGTCGTCACCCCACATCGGCACCGCGTACTCGGGCTCGCGGGCCCACCCGTCCGGGTACTCGAAGGCGAACGCGGTGCCGGGCAGCTCGGCGCGCAGCACCTCGACCACCGCCAGGGTGGTCTCCACCGGCAGCGGGAACGACTCCAGCAGCTCACCGCGCCGCACGTCCACCACCGCGCCGCCGTTCGAGCAGATCGCCACCCCGTGGCCGCCGATGTGCGCGCTCACCTGCTGCATCCAGCGCGGCGGCCGCCCGGTGACGAACACCACCTGCACCCCGGCCGCCTCCGCGGCCGCCAGGGCCGCGGCGGTGCGTTCGCTGACGGTGCCGCCGGCGCACAGCAGGGTGCCGTCCAGGTCGGTGGCGATGAGGCGGGGGGCGGTACGGGCTTCGGTCACCGGTCCATCTTCGCCCATCGGTGCCGCACCGGTCACCGGCGAGGACGGACCTCGTCGCGGACCCGCAGGACGGCGCCGCCGACCCGCCGGACCTGTGGCTTTCGGCCCCCGAGGCGCCGTTTCCGGCCTATTCGCCCGGCGGCCGGGGTGTCCCCGGGGCGCGACGGGCAGGAGTGTGCACGGCCACCCCGTCGGCAGGAAGAGCCATGCCCACTCGCCAGCTCCGAGACGAGCCTCCCCCGACCATCCCGCCCGCCGCCTCCCCGGACGCCTCCTCGGGCGCTTCCTCGGGCGCTTCCCCGGACGTTTCCTCGGACGCCTCCCGCGAGCCGGTCCTGCTCGGCGACGTCCTCTTCCACACCCTCGCCGAGATCGCCCGCCGCGCCCCCGAGCCCCGCCTCCCGGCCCAGCGCACCCGCCCGCACCCGTAGGCCCTGCCCGGCCGAGCTGCGTCACCGCCCTTTCGGAACGCGGAATTTGATGCCGTCTCACCTCTGGTCGCGCATTGTTCGATTCCCTAAACTGCACTCCCCACCCGCCGGCACCGGAGCACGCCATCGGGGCGTGCTCGGCCGCGCCGGCCAGCCCCACCAGGAGGTCTTGACATGGTCAAGCACTACTTCAAGTACGCCCTGAGCACCCTGACCGCCGCCATGTTCGCGCACATGGCCTGACCGAGTCGTCCCGGCCTGGGCCGGGGTGAGCATCCCCGGCCCAGGTTCCAGGAGGTCTCGTGTTCGGCACTGCGGTGAGTCAACTCCGGTACGGCGCATCGATCCTGCTCAACCGCAGGATCCGGCCCCAGGACCTCGGACGGATCGCCGACGACATGGTCCGCACGCTCGCCGAGTTCGGCGAGCCGGGCGCGGACTCGGCACTGCTGCCGGGGCAGGCCGGGCAGGTCGACCCGGAGGTGCGGCGCACGGTCACCCGGCGGAGCCTGCGGGCCACCGCGCGCGCCGCCGTCCGCCACACGGCCTACTACCGGCGGACCTTCGACGACCTCGGGATCGACCCCGACACGCTCGACACGGAGACCTGGTCGCGGGTGCCCGTCACCCCGAAGGCGGCCCTGCGCGGCCTGCCCGCCGCGTTCGTCTCCGCCGCCGCCGCGCCCGCCCTGATGGCGCTGACCACCGGCACCAGCGGCACCCCGACCGCGGTCTGGTACTCCCGGGCCGAGTTGGAGACGACGATCGCCCTCAGCACCATCTCGGCGGCCCTGACCCTCGGGCTGCGCCCCCGGCACACCGTGGCGTACGCGGGCTGCTCCAGGGCCACCCTGCCGCTGGTCGTCGCCGAGGAGTCCACCACCCGGGTCGGCGCCTCGTTCGTCCAGTTCGGGACGATCGACCCCGCGCTCGCCCTGGACCGCCTCGCCGCACCGCTCGGCCTGCCCGGCAAGGCCCCGCAGATCACCCACCTCACCGCCTCCGCGTCGTACCTCTCCGCGCTCGTGCAGGAGGCCGAACAGGGCGGGTGGCGGTCCGCGGACTTCGGGCTGGAGAGCATCGGGGTGGGCGGCGAGGTGCTGTCGGCCCCCCTGCGGGAGCGGGCCGAAGCGGCGTTCGGCGCACCGGTGTCCACGTCCTACCTGATGACGGAGACGCTCCCCTCGGGCGGCACGCCGTGCTCCCAGGGGCATCTGCACCACACCACCGAGTTCGGGCACCTGGAGGTGCTCGACCCGCAGACCTGGGAGCCGACCGCGCCGGGGGAGGTCGGCATGCTGGTGCACACCCCCTTCGTGCCCTACCGGGAGTGCACCCTGCTGCTGCGGTACGCCACCGGCGACCTGGTCCGGCTGCCCGTCGGCGAGGCCGGGTGCGAGTGGGCGCACCTGCCGGCCACGTCCGCCGTCCTGGGCCGCTGGTCGGGGCCGCTCAGCGCCTCCGTGCCGACCAGGGACGTCCTCGACCTGGTCGAGGGGGAGCCGGACGTGCCGCTGCCGGCCAGGTACACGCTGACCGAGGAGCCGGACGGCGGTGCGCTGCTGCACCTCCTGGTCCGTGCGCTGCCCGCGGCGACACTGCACCGCAGGCTCGAACAGGGGGCATCGGCGGCGGGGCTGCCGCTGGCCGGCATCGTGCTCCACGACGACCGGTCGAAACTGCCGCCGTCCAGCCCGGTCCGCGCGGACCTGCGGGAACACACCTTCGAGTCGGCCCGTCCGGTCGGCGTCCGGGCCGGGAGCGGCGCATGAACGCGATCCCCCTCGTCGCCCTGAGCTGCTGCGTGGCCCTGCTGATGGCTGCGGCCGGGGGGTACCTGGTCCGCGTGCGGATGCCCAGGCCTCCGGTGGGCGTCTACACCTCCGGCGACATCGCCGTCCTGTGCGTCGGCGTCGTGCTCGCCCCGCTGCTCTACCTCAAGCTGCCGGGCGTGGTCGTCTCGGCGCTGTTCGGCCTGGTGCTCTGCCTGGCGGTGCAGTTCACCCTGGCACCGGTCTGCTCCGGCCGCTGGGCCTGGGGCCTCGCACTCGTGGCCGCCGGCGCCACGGCGGCGTGCAGCGGCCACCCCGTCGCGGTGCGCGCCTGCACCGACGTGATGCTCGCCGTCGCGGTGGTGGGCGTGGCCAACCTGTGGACGCAGAGCGGAATGCGATCGGCGCACGCGGCCGGCCTGGCCGCCGTCCTGTCCTGCTACGACCTGGTGGCGACCACCCTGACGCAGGTCACCGCGAACTTCGTCACCCAGGTCCAGGGACGGCCGTTCGCCCCGATGCTCGTCCTGACGGGCGGCAGCCCGCCGGTCGCCGTGGGCCTCGGCGACCTGCTGCTCCTCGTACTGTTCCCGCTGGTCGCCGCCAAGGCGTTCGGACGGACGGCCGCGTTGCTGGCGGCAGCCGTCGGAGTGGTCGTGACCAGCGCGGTCAGCGCGCTGTTCGCCCTGGGCGTGCTGACGGCGGGCTTCCCCCTGCTGACCGTGCTCGGCCCCCTGATCGTGGTGCAGCACGTGCTGTGGTCGCGCCGACTGGGCGGCGAGCGGACGACGGCCCGCTGGCGCTCCGGCACCGAATCGCCGGCCCCACGCCCCGACCGCCTCCAGCCGGACCCCGCCCTGACGTCGGCCCTGTCCCTCACCCCGCCCACCGGACTGGCACCGGGCACCTGGATCGCGATCGCCGACGGCCAGATCCTCGGCACCGGCAACTCCCCCGGCCTCGCCCGCCGCGCCGCCCGCCAGCGCGGCACGGACACCCTCCCCATCGTCCGCCAGCTCTGACCGGCCGCCCTTCAGCGGACTTCTGACGACGGCGGCCACGGCGTTCGCGGCTACGGGCGATGGGATTGGCTCGGCACGCGCCGTGCGCTGGTGAACCTCTGCCGTCGCCCGCCGGCGGCCAGTTCGCCGAGGCGCTCGCCGATGACGGAGACGCCGGGGCGGGGCTCCTGCGCGTAGTACCAGGGCTTGCGGCGGCGCAGCAAGGCCTCTCCGTGCTCGCTCCAGGTGAACCCGGGCTTCCGCAGCAGCCTCCGGAACACCGAGTCGGCGGTCTCCGGGTGGGCGGCGGCCAGCCGGCGGATCGGCAGTGGCGTGATCGACTCCTCGCGCAGGTACGTGCGCAGCAGGTCCTGGTGCGGTTTACGGCCCGTGCGGGAAGGGGCGGCGAAGAGGTCCCGCAACAGCCCGTAGCCCGCGTAGAAGTTGAGTCCGTCGACCTCGTCGTAGATGACTCCGACGGTGTCCGCATCCGCAAGGTCCCGTGGCAGCTCGAAAGCCGGAAAGTCGAGGGCCGGGCGCCGCCCGCCCCGGGCGCGGTCGGGATGCTCGGCGGCGGTGTCCTCCCGCCGGTGCCGGTAGTAGGCGTTGAGCCGTTCCTCGGCTTCGGCGGGCGGAAGGACCAGTTCGTCGCTGCCGAAGAACTCGACGAACGCGGCCCGGTCCTTCCGCATCGACTCCCACCCCTGCTCGATCTTCTCGGGGTTGCGGAAGACCAGTTCGGGGTGGCTGGTGGCCAGTTGGAGTGCGGCCCGGGCGATCTCGGTGGCGCTGGACTTGGGGTAGTACGACATCGCCCCGGAGACCAGCCACGTCCCGTCGGCCGAGAAGACCGGCACCAGGCAGGTGTGGAGGAACCCTCCCCTCGTCACTCCGCGGAAAGCAGCCCGTCCGGCGTTCGAGTAGGTGCGGTACTCCAGGTCGTCGACCAGGTTCAGCAGGACGAGGGCATCCCCGTCCTTGCGGCAGATCTCGAAGATCCCCTCGACCGGGTCCCGCCAGCCGAGCAGCATCTCCCGGTCGATCTCGCCCAAGTCCCGCCGCCCACCGACGAACCGGTCCACCACCGTCGAACCGTCCGGCAGGCGGAAGCGCAGGATGAAGTGGTCGGTGATCCGGACCGCCTCACCCTCGTCCAGCAGCCGCTCCGGCCCGGCGGCCTCCAGCAGCAGGGGAGTCAACCACCGGTCGAAGCGCGCACCCTGCGCGAAGGCGACCAGCTCCCCCTTCAACTCGGCACAGCGCTCGATGAGGTCGGCGAGCGCGCGCTCGCCGTGATCCGCGCCCCGAACGGCGATCGCCATGTCCTGCTCTCCCCACAAGCCGGTTCCGAAGTGATCCGAAGTGATGTGCGAGTTGCTCGGCTCTCGCCGTAGGCACCGACGGTGGACCTCATCGATCATGGTCCAAAGCTCGGCCCCGCCCTGCCCGATGCACCCACGGCGCCACGGTAGCGGCCGTGAAGGCGCTCTAGCCGAGGGTCGCTCGAAACCTCACCTGCCGGAGTGAACACGTAGGGTCGACGGCATGCGCTTGAGTACCGTGATCCTCCCCATCCACCGGTGGAGCGAGGGGCAGAAGATCTGGCAGCGGGCCGAGGAGCTCGGCTTCCATGCCGCCTACACCTACGACCACCTGTCCTGGCGGAGCTTCCGGGACGAGCCGTGGTTCGGCTCGGTTCCCACGCTGACGGCTGCGGCGACCGCCACCGAGCGGATCCGGCTGGGGACGCTGGTGACGTCGCCGAACTTCCGGCACCCGGTGACGCTGGCGAAGGAGCTGATCACGCTGGACGACGTGTCCGGCGGGCGGGTGACGCTGGGCATCGGGGCCGGCGGGACGGGCTTCGACGCGACGGCGCTGGGGCAGGAGGCGTGGTCGCCGAAGGAGCGGGCGGACCGGTTCGGCGAGTTCCTGCCGCTGCTGGACGAGTTGCTGCGTACGGACGCCACGACGCGCGAGGGGGCGCACTACTCGGCGGTCGAGGCGCGGAACATCCCCGGCTGCGTGCAGACGCCGCGACTGCCGTTCTACGTCGCCGCGACCGGGCCGCGCGGGCTGAAGCTGGCGGCCGAGTACGGGCAGGGCTGGGTGACGTACGGGGACCCGAAGGGTCCGGCGGACGTGCCCGTCGAGCGGGCGCCCGAGGTGGTCGGGAAGCAGATCGAGAAGCTGACCGCGGCCTGCGCCGCGACCGGGCGGGACGTGCGCGAGCTGGAGAAGATGCTGCTCCAGGGCTCGACGGCGGAGCGGCCGCTTCAGTCGCTGGACGCCTTCGTGGACTGGGCGGGGAAGTACCAGGAGCTGGGCATCACCGAGTTGGTGATCCACTGGCCGGTGCCGGACTCGATCTTCGAGAACGACCTCGCCGTCTTCGAGCAGATCGCCACCGAGGGCCTCGCCCAACTGGGCTGATCACGGATTCTGCTGCCGGCCCCGCCGAGCGCTCCACGTGGTTCGCGCCGCCGATCCACGTGGAGCAACCGGTCCGCCGACGGCCGACAGGCCACGGGAGGTCAGCTCGTGGTGAGGGACTCGGCGCCGTTGGCGCAGCCGAAGGTCTCGGCGGTCCGCCTGGCGAAGCCGGTCACCAACTCGCCCATCCGCGCCGGGCTGGGGCTGTCGGTGGCGTGGAGGGTCTTGTCGGTGAGTCTGAGGGAGGCCCGGTAGGGCGTGGTCGTGCCGTTCAGGGTGCAGGTGAAGGCCGCCGCTCCGGCGTTGTCGCCGGAGGCGGCTGCGGAGCCCTTCGTCACCGCGGCGAGCAGGACGCGCCCGCGCTCCCCGGTGAGCGTGCAGTCCAGGGCAGCCGGGGAGTTCGGTTGCGCCGACCGGTAGCGCGTGCTCACGAAGACCCGGGGGGCGCTGCCGAGCAGCTCGGCGACGTCGGGGTCGGCGAGGGCGCCCTTGCACTCGCCGTGCGACAGCTCGACGGCCGGCGGCCGGTACTCGGTGCGGTCGAGGTACAGGTGCCAACCGAGCAGGCCGCTGCCGAGCAGCAGGGCCGTCCCGCCCGCGATCAGTGGTCCGGAGTGTTTCACTGGCAGACGTCCTTTTTGCTTCTCTTCAATCCGTCCCGGGCGATCTGTTCCAGGTCCGCCTGTCGGCCGGTGGTGCCGGGCCGCGCCGCTTCGCCGGCGCTGACGACCAACTGGGCGTGGCCGACGGGCCCGCCCTGGCAGTAGTCGGATGCGGTGGCGCCGTCGGGCCAGGAGGCCGCCGCACCGCCCGCGTCGAATCTGTGTGCGTCCGGGTGCTCGGCGGCCTCGGGGGAGAGGGTGACCGTGCCCATCTGCAGGACGCTGGAGACGGTGAGCGCGGTGCGCCCGTCCACGCGGATGGAACAGGACACCGGGTCGCCGGTGCGGCCCTCCTTCTCCTCTTCCACGTCCTGCCCACCGGGCGGCAGCAGCCGTCCGAGCGGGGTGTCGTCAGCGGTGCGCAGTCCGCAGAGGTACGCCGCCCGGCCGGGCGGGTCCACGGGGCGGTGGCCCCGCCAGTCCAGGTAGCCGACGGTTCCGGTGGCCGCCACCGCTACCGCGATGGTGGCGGGGAGCACCCATCGGCCTCCGATCGCCCTCATGCGTTGCCCTTCGCGATGGTTGCCATCTCGGTGGAGAGGCCGTCGATGAAGCCGTCCTTCGCCCGGTCGTGGGCGCTGTTGGCCAGCCGTTCGATGTCGTCGTAGCGCAGGTTGGCGTTGATGGATGCGTCCTTGACCGCCTGGTAGGCCGCGTTCGTCGCCCCCTTCTTGGCCTCGTCGACGTAGTAGCGGGCCTCCTGTTGGCCGTCTGCGGTGGTGTCGCGCGAGTTGGCCGTGATCACGTTCTCGGCGATCGAGTCGATCAGTGCACCCGAGATCTCCCCGCCGAGCGGCACCTTGTCCGTCACCATGCCGATGGTGCTGTTGAAGGCGTCCTTGGCGTAGCCCACGTTCTTCTCCAACGCGTCGTTGAACTCCTTGTCGGAGACGGCGTGTTGCGTGTGAACCTCGTCGATGCGGGCCTCGCCGAGGAGGCCGTTGACCACCCCGCCGGCCCGGGCGACGTGGTCGATGTCCGCCTGGAGCCGGGCGAAGTCGGTCTGCCCGCTGTCCATGTGGCCGCGGACGAGGGCGGTGGTGTATGCCTGACTGGCGTTGGTCACCGCGCCGTACGACTCCGGATCGCGCCCGAGCGCGTCCAGCAGGCCGTGCACCGCAGGTCCGTTGAGGCCAGCCGGGGAGCCGTTGACCGGTAGGTCGTTCGCGTCGGACAGGGCCCGTTGGACGTCCCCGATGTACTCGGCGCTCATGTGCCCGAGGCTGGTCCGCATCGGGGCGAGTTTGCCGTCGCCCTTGATGTCGTCGAGTGCCCCGTGGCCGCCGTGGGTGCCGAAGGTGTCCACGACCTTCTGCATCAGCCCGGCCTGCTCGGGGGTGTGCTTGGTCGGCGGGACGGCGGCCGGTTCGTCGTACGGGTGGCCGGTGGTGGCGGCTTCCAGGGCGTGGCCGAGGGCGGCGGGGCCGCCTTGCTTGGTCGTGTTCGCGACGTCCGCGTCCCTGGGGGAGTTGGTGTCCGGGATCCAGTCCTTGTCGTGGACGTAGTAGTCGAAGTAGTCGGCCGGTTTGGGTTTGCCGCCGGGGTTGACGGTGCCGTCCTGGTTGTACGCGGTCGGAGGGTTGGTGAAGAACGTGTTGGCCGCGTCCGGGCTGTGACCGAGGGCCTCCAGGATGGCGGTGGTCGGCCGGAACCCGGCGCCGGCCTCCGGGCCGCCGAGCAGGTTGAAGCCGTGCACCCGGTTGGCGACGTTGGGCGGTGGGGCCGGCCAGTACCCTTCCTGGGTGTCGAGCTGGGTGATGTGCTCGGCGACGGGGTTGAGGAAGTGCGGGTCGTAGTTCCCGGTCATGAGGATGCCGGAGAGCACCTGGTAGCCGTACGGCTGGTAGTCCAGGCCGGACGCCCGGTGCGGCTTGTCCCACACTTTCTGGGCGCCGGCCTTGCGCAGGGCGGCGGCCCATTCGTCGGACAGGTGCGGCTCGTTGGTGGTGCGGGTGGCGGTGGCGAGGTTGAGTCCGAGGTTTCGCTGCAGGTCCTGGTACGCCTTCCAGCGTGGGTCCTTGGGGTCGCGGTAGTGCGCCGGGTCGCCGACCATGCTGTTCCAGGACTTGATCAGCCCGTCGGGGCCGAGGTCCTGGTAGAACTTCGTGGCGAACTTCGGGTCACCGGAGTGCGCGGCCAGCAGCGAGTTGAGCTCGGTGAGTTCGGGGTCGCTGATGTCGCCGCCCTTGGCGGCGAGTTGGGCGGCGCGTTTGCCGTCCGCCTCGGGGCCGCCGCCGATGGCCGCGCCGTTGAAGGACTTCTGCTGGTCGGTGCTGGTGTCGGAGCGCAGGGCGTAGGCGATCCGCTCGTCGGCGGCGGTGGCCTCCTGGACGGCCGCGTCGATGGCTTTGCGGGCGGTCTCCGCCTTGGCTCCGCACTCTTTCTGGTATTCGTGGTAGCCGCCGGGATCG
Source organism: Kitasatospora sp. NPDC058478 (assembly GCF_042720345.1). NCBI lineage: Bacteria > Bacillati > Actinomycetota > Actinomycetes > Kitasatosporales > Streptomycetaceae > Kitasatospora > Kitasatospora sp. NPDC058478. The sequence goes on from NZ_JBHXML010000053.1 coordinate 11,404, forward strand.
TGCCGGGTGGCCGTGTCCGGTGACGGCCAGCTGACGGTGCCGTCGGAGCCGACGGTGAGTCCGGCGGCCGCGGCGTCGGCGACGGCCTTGTCCAGTTTGGCCTTGGCGGCCTGGAATTCGCTCGCGGCGTCCTTGAACAGGGAGGCGAGCGCATTGGCCTCGGTGACGGCGGCGGTGAGCTGCTGGTTGGTGCGCTGCAGTGCGGGTCTGGCCTGGTCGGCCGAGGGACCGCTCCAGCCGGCGGAGTCGACCTTGGCGCTCACCGTGCTGTTCCAGTCGTCGTCCATCGCCTTGAGTTTCTGGGCGACGGTGGTCCAGGCGGTCGCGGCGTTCTCCAGGACGTCGAACCTGGCGTTGTCGAGCTCGTGGAAGTCGACCATGGGCGTCGTCCTCTCAGGTACCAATCAGGTGCCGAGGTCGTGTTGGACGGACGACTCGTTCTGCCGGTAGTTGGCGGAGCTGCCGCGCAGCGCCTGGGTGGTCTGGCCGATGGTGTTGCCGAGGGCGGCGAGCTGCTGGTCCCAGGTGGTGAAGACGGCCTGGGCGGCCTTGCCGGTGCTCCAGTTCGCCAGTGAGGTGGCGATCTTGGCGGTGGCGTAGTCGGCGCCGCGGCCGTCGGTGTTGAGCCGGGCGTGGATCTGGTCGGAGTTGGTGCCGGCGGTGGCGAGCGCGTCGGGGTCGACGGTGAAGCCGCCGCCTCCGCCGGGTGCCTGCGCCGAGTTGACCTGGGTGCGGGCGGTCTCCTGGGCCCGGGCCTGGGCGGTCAGGTTGCCGTCCGCGTCGTAGGCCCATGGGTTCATCATCCGGTCGAACGCCGTGGCGCGATCCGACATCTTGCTCGTCCCCCCTTCGAGCCGGCGCAGTGCTCCGGCACCCGCGTTGGTCAAGAGTCCGACAAGAGTACAAGCGGGGTCCGGAGTTGCCGACCCTGAGGGGGGATCCTCCGCCCCTTAGGGGAGATCGTCGGCGGCGTCATACCGCAGCAGCAGACGGGCTCGTCATTCCAGCTCATAGCCCTTGGCGCGCAAGCCCGTTACGTTGAGCAGGTGTCCACTGCTGTCATCAAGACGGATGGCCTCACCAAGAGGTTCCCCCGGGTCACCGCCCTCGACCAGCTCACCGTCGAGGTGCGGCCCGGGGTGGTCGGGCTGGTCGGGGCCAACGGTGCGGGCAAGTCCACCCTCATCAAGATCCTGCTCGGCCTCGCCCCGGCGACGTCCGGCCGCGGCGAGGTCCTCGGCCTGGACGTCGCCACCCGGGGCCCGGAGATCCGTGAACGGGTCGGCTACATGCCCGAGCACGACTGCCTGCCACCGGACGTGTCGGCGACCGAGTTCGTGGTGCACATGGCGCGGATGGCGGGGCTGCCGGCCACCGCCGCCCGTGAGCGCACCGCGGACACCCTGCGGCACGTCGGCCTGTACGAGGAGCGGTACCGGCCGATGGGCGGGTACTCGACCGGCATGAAGCAGCGGGTCAAGCTCGCGCAGGCGCTGGTGCACGACCCGAAGCTGGTGCTGCTGGACGAGCCGACCAACGGTCTCGACCCGGCTGGCCGGGACGAGATGCTGGGCCTGATCCGCCGGGTGCACACCGACTTCGGGATTTCGGTGCTGGTCACCACCCACCTGCTCGGCGAGTTGGAGCGCACCTGCGACCACCTGGTCGTGATCGACGGCGGCAAGCTGCTGCGCTCCTCCTCCACCGCCTCCTTCACCGAGGCGACGGCCGTCCTGGCGGTCGAGGTGACGGACCATCCGCAGGACGCCGTCCCGGAGCCGGGCGACGCCGTCCGGGCACGGCTGGCCGCCGCCGGGCTGTCCGTCCAGCCGGAGGGCTCGCACCTGCTGCTGGTCCGGCTGGCCGGCGACGACACCTACGACACCATCCGCGACACGGTCGCCGGCCTGGGCCTCGGTCTGGTCCGGTTGGAGCAGCGCCGCCACCGGGTCGCCGAAATCTTCACCGACGAGAACAGGGGAGGGACGGACGATGTCGCTGCCTCCTGACACCAGGTCCGCCGACACCGGCGTCATCCACGACATCGGCTACCGCGGCTACACCGGGCCCCGGCTCGGCCGGGCCTACGCGACCCGCTCGCTGTTCACCCAGAGCCTGCGCGCCGCGTACGGGCTCGGGCGCTCCGGCAAGTCCAAGGTGCTGCCGATGCTGGTGCTCGGCGTGGTCACGCTGCCGGCCGTGGTCATGGTGGCGATCGCGCTCGCCACCAGCGCGAAGGAGCTGCCGCTGGACTACCCGCGGTACCTGTCCTCGTTCGTGCTGGTCGTGTCGATCTTCCTGGCCTCGCAGGCGCCGGTGCTGTTCTCCCGGGATCTCCGGTACCACACCGTCCCGCTGTACTTCTCCCGCCCGATCACCCGCGCCGACTACGTCCGGGCCAAGTTCGCCGCCATGGTCAGCGCCCAGTTCCTGCTGATGGCGGCGCCGTTGCTGGTCCTCTACATCGGGGCGCTGCTGGGCGGGCTGGACTTCGGGCACAACACCGGGCACTTCCTGTCCGGCCTGGTCGCCGCACTGCTGTACTCCCTGGTGCCGACCTCGGTGGCGCTGGTGGTCGCCGCCGCGACCCCGCGCCGCGGCTTCGGGGTGGCCGGGATCATGGGCTACCTGGCGATCAGCACGGCCGTGGTGGCGATCCTGACCCGGATCGGCACCGCCACCGAGCTCACCGTCCCGGACTCCGCCCAGTGGATCGCGCTGCTGTCGCCGAACGACCTGGTGGAGAGCCTGACCAACCAGCTCTTCGACGTCGGCGGGATGGGCGGCCGGATGCACGCGCCCGGCGGGCTCGGCGTGGTCGTCTTCACCGTCGCCGTTCTCGCGATGGTGTCCGGCTCGTACGGGCTGCTGCTGCGCCGCTACCGCAGCGTCTGATGAACCGAGGAGTTTGAGAGGGCGTCATGGCCACCATCACCATCGACAAGGTCTCCCGCTGGTTCGGGAACGTGGTCGCCGTCAACGACATCAGTATGACGATCGGCCCAGGCATCACCGGCCTGCTCGGTCCGAACGGCGCGGGCAAGTCGACCCTCATCCACATGATGAGCGGATTCCTCGCGCCCTCCAGCGGGGCGGTCACCCTGGACGGCGCGCCGATCTGGCGCAACCAGCAGGTGTACCGGCAGATCGGCCTGGTCCCGGAGCGGGAGTCGATGTACGACTACCTGACCGGCTGGGAGTTCGTGCTCGCCAACGCCGAACTGCACGGCCTCGCCGACCCGGGTGCCGCCGCCCGGCGTGCCCTGGACCTGGTGGAGATGGCCTACGCCAAGGACCGCCGCACCGGGACGTACTCCAAGGGCATGAAGCAGCGGGTCAAGATGGCCTCCGCGCTGGTCCACGACCCGGCCGTGCTGCTGCTCGACGAGCCGTTCAACGGCATGGACCCGCGCCAGCGGCTCCAGCTGATGGAGCTGCTGCGCCGGTTCGGCGCGGACGGCCGGACGGTGCTGTTCTCCTCCCACATCCTGGAGGAGGTCGAGCAACTGGCCCGGCACATCGAGGTCGTGGTGGCCGGCCGGCACGCCGCCTCGGGCGACTTCCGGAAGATCCGCCGGCTGATGACCGACCGGCCGCACCGCTACCTGGTCCGCTCCAGCGACGACCGCAGGCTGGCCGCCGCGCTGATCGCCGACGGCTCCACGACCGGTATCGAGGTGGACGCGCGGGAACGGGCGCTGCGGATCGAGGCGGTGAACTTCCAGGGCTTCACCACCCTGCTGCCCCGGGTCGCCCAGGAGGCGGACATCCGGCTGTACACCGTCTCGCCGGCGGACGAGTCGCTGGAGAGCGTCTTCTCCTACCTGGTCTCCGCGTGAGGCCCGGCGTCCGAGCCACCGAACTCCCGTACCGGACCCAGGAAAGGGCCGACCGACCATGAACCCGACCGTCGCCAGGCTGACCCTGCGCGGCCTGCTGGGCCGCCGCCGCGGCCTCCTGCTGCTGGTGGTCCCCGCCCTGCTGCTGGTCATCTCGGCCGTCGCGAGCGGCACCGCCAGCGGGAACGAGCACGACCTCACCGTCAAGATCCTCGGGCAGCTCGGCCTCGGCACCCTGGTGCCGATCCTCGGCCTGGTCGTCGGCACCGGCGTGATCGCCACCGAGATCGACGACGGCTCGATCGTCTACCTGCTGGCCAAGCCGCTGCCGCGGTGGAAGATCGTCACCACCAAACTGGTCGTCGCGATCGGCACCACCTGGGTGTTCGCGGCCCTCCCGACGCTGCTCTGCGGCCTGCTGCTGATCGGCACCAGGGACGGCATCGCGCTCGGCTACACCGTGGCCGTGCTGGTCGCCGGGGCGGCGTACAGTGCGCTGTTCCTGCTGCTCGGCGTGGTCACCCGGCACGCGGTGGTGGCCGGGCTGGGGTACGCGCTGGTCTGGGAGTCGCTGATCGGCAACTTCGTGTCGGGCGCCCGGACGCTGAGCGTCCAGCAGTGGGGCCGGTCGGTGGCCGAGGCGGTTGCCGGGGACGCCGCGATCGGCGCCGACGTCTCGCTCGGGGTGGCCGTCCCGCTGCTGCTGGCGGTCACCGTGGCGGCGACGGTGCTGGCCTCGGTGAAGCTGGCCGGACTGACCCTGGCCGCCGAGGAGTAGCCGGCCGGGGCCGGCCCGGGGTAACCGGGGTCGGCCCGGGGCAGCCGGGGTCGGCCCGGGGCAGCCGGGGTCGGCCCGAGCCGGCCTCAACGAGGCCAGCCCGGGTCGGTCCGAGCAGAGGTGCTAGCCGAGCGTCCGGTTGCGGCCCGCGCCCCAGCCGGCCGCGCCGACCACGGTGGCCAGCACCAGCATCAGCACCAGGGTGGCCGTCCAGCCGCCAGTGAGCTGGTGCAGCGCGCCGGCGCCGACCGGGCCCGCCGCCGCGACCAGGTAGCCGACCGCCTGCGACATCCCGCCCAGTTGGGCGGCGCCGGCCGCGCTGCCGGTGCGCAGCACGATGAAGGCCAGGCCCAGGCCCAGCGAACCGCCCTGGGCGACGCCCAGGATGGTCGCCGACACCCAGGCGCCGGACACCGGCGCGATCAGCAGCAGGGCGATGCCGAGGCCGTTCAGCCCGGCCATGGCCACCGCCAGCCCGCGCTGGCGGGTCATCCGGCCGGCCAGCAGCGGCACCAGGAAGGCGCCCGCGACCTGCACCAGGTTGGAGAAGGCGAAGACCAGACCGGCCTCGCCGCGGTCCATGCCGTGGTCGGCCAGGATGGTCGGCATCCAGGCGACCAGGGTGTACACCAGCAGTGACGAGATGCCCATGAAGAGGCTGATCTGCCAGGCCATCGGCGAGCGCCAGATGCCCTCGATCGGCTTCTCGGCCGCCCGACCGGCCGCCCGACCGGCCGCCCGACCGGCCGTACGACCGGCCGTATGACCGGCCGCCTGACCGGCCGCCTGACCGGCCGCAGGGCCGGCGGAGAGGCCCGTCGCTGCCGCGACCGCCGCCCGCTCCTGCCGGGAGCGCAGCACCTGCGGCAGCCAGGCCACCGCGGCGATCAGCGCGAGCAGCGACCAGGTGCCCAGCGAGGCCTGCCAGCCGCCGCCGAGGGCGTGCTCCAGCGGCACCGAGAGGCCGGCCGCCATGGTCGCGCCGACCAGCATGGTGGTCGAGTAGACGCCGGTCATCGCCGCCGCCCGGTCCGGGAACTCCCGCTTGACCAGGCCCGGCATCGACACGTTCAGCACCGCGATGGCCACGCCGATCACCACGCAGCCCGCGTACAGCGCCGCCACCGAGGGCAGCACCCGCAGCAGCACGCCCGCGCCCAGCACCAGGACGGCGCCCAGCACCACCCGCTCGGTGCCGAACCGCCGGGTCAGCCGGGGGGTGAGCGGGGCGCCGACGCCCTGGAACAGCACCGGCACGGTGGTGATCAGTCCGCTCGCGGTGGCGGAGAGTCCGAAGGTCCGCTGGATCTCGCCGACCATCGGCGACACCGCCGCCAGGCAGGCGCGCATGTTCAGCGCGACCAGCAGGATGCCGGTCAGCAGCAGCGCGGGGTGGGCCAGCCGGGTGCGGACGGGAAGCGGGAGGGACGTGGTGGCAACCGGCTGCTGGGCACGGGTGACGGCCATGGGTGTGCTGTTCTTTCGTGAATGTGCGCGAGGGCGCGGAGGGCGGAAGGCAGGCGGGTGCCTATGTCACTTCCGGGCCGCGATGGCCGCGAGGAGCTGCTCGACGGCCGCGGTCGGCTCGGCGAGCAGCGCACGACACGCGGCCTCGGCACGGTCGGGGTCGCCGCTTTCGATCGCGTCGACCAGCGCCGCGTGGGTGGCCACGGCCACCTCGGGCATGTCGTGGTCGCCGAAGGCCGAGGTCATCGACTCGCGCACGGAGGCGCCGAAGTAGCGGTAGACCTCGGTGAGCGCCGGGTTGTGCGCGGCCTCGACGATGGCGGTGTGGAACTCCAGGTCGTGCTCGACGGTGGCCTCGCGGTCGGTCCGCTCGGCGTGCGAGGCGATCACCTCGGCCTCGCGGGCCAGCGCGGCCCGCATCCGCTCGACGTCCTCGCGGGTGTGCCGCAGCGCGGCCAGTCGGGCGGCCTCGGTCTCCAGTGCGGCCCGAACCTCCAGGACGTCCCGGATGCCCGAGCGCTGGACGCCGCGCAGGACGGCGGCCGGGTCGCTGGTGGAGCGGACGAACGTCCCCTCGCCCTGGCGGGAGACCAGCATGCCGGCGTGCACCAGCACCCGGATCGCCTCCCGGACGGTGTTCCGGCCGACCTGGAGCCGCTCGGCGAGCTCGTGCTCGGTGGGGATCTGCGATCCCACCGGCCAGACGCCGCCGGCCAGTTGCTCGCGCAGCTGGTCGATCGCGGTGTCCACCAGGGAGCGCCGTCCGGCCGCCTGGAGGCTGTTGCCGTCGTTGGTCATGCCGGTGCTCCCTTCGTCGTTGGTCGCCGCGTCGCTGGTCAACGCCGGTCGTCGGTCATCCTACAACCGCTTGCCCGGTCATCCTACAACTGGAGGTGAACCCCCGCCGAACACCACGGCGTGATCCGAAAGAGAGCCCCTAGACGCCCGGGTAGAGCTGTTCCAGGACGACGGCGACGCCGTCCTCGTCGTTGCTCGCGGTGACCTCGTCGGCGACGGCGAGCAGTTCCTCGTGGGCGTTGGCCATCGCCACGCCGCGGGCCGCCCAGCCGAACATCGGCACGTCGTTGGGCATGTCGCCGAAGGCGATGGTGTCGGCCCCGCGGACGCCCAGGCGGCGGGCGGCGACGGCCAGCCCGGTGGCCTTGGACAGGCCCAGCGGCAGCAGTTCGACCACTCCGGCGCCGGCCATCACGACGCCGACCAGGTCCCCGGCGACGCGGCGGGCGGCCTCGGCGAGCGCGTCGTCGGTCAGGCCCGGGTGCTGGATGTAGAGCTTGCTGACCGGGGCGTCGAGCAGCTGGTCGCGGTCGACCCGGACGACCGGGAGGTCGGAGCCGATCAGCAGCTCGTAGCCGGGGCCGGCCAGCACCTGGCCGTCCAGGCCGTCCTGGTTGGCGGCGACGGCCAGCGGGCCGGTCTCGGCCTCGATCTTGGCGATGGCGAGCGCGGCGAGCCGGCGGTCCAGGGTGAGGGAGGTGAGCAGCCGGTGCGCGCCGGCGTCGTACACCTGGGCGCCCTGGCCGCAGACGGCTATCCCGGTGTAGCCGATCTCGTCGAAGACCGGGCGGGCCCAGGCGGCGGAGCGGCCGGTGACGACGATGTGCAGCGCGCCCGCGCCGGTGGCCGTGGCCAGGGCGGCGCGGGTGCGCTCGGAGACGGTTTCCGCGCTGGTCAGCAGGGTGCCGTCGAGGTCGGTGGCGACCAGCCGGTAGGGCAGGTCGCCACCGCTCGGGTGCTCACCGTTGGGGGAGACGGGGCTGGGGCTGGTGGTGCTCATGGGCCGTACGTCTCCCGGGAGTTGCGGGTGGTGCGGGTGGCGCGGTGCTACTTGACCGGTTCGAGGACGGTCCGCCCGCCGAGGAACGGCCGCAGCGCCTCGGGCACGGCCACCGAGCCGTCGGCCTGCTGGTGGTTCTCCAGGATCGCCACGATGGTGCGCGGGATGGCGACCAGGGTGCCGTTCAGGGTGGCCAGCGGGCGGGTCTTGCCCTCCTCGCGCATCCGGATGGAGAGCCGGCGGGCCTGGTACTCGGTGGTGTTGGAGGTCGAGGTGACCTCGCGGTACTTGCCCTGGGTCGGGATCCAGGCCTCGATGTCGAACTTGCGCGCGGCCGAGGCGCCGAGGTCGCCGGAGGCGACGTCGATCACCCGGTAGGGCAGCTCCAGCGCGTTGAGGAAGTCCTTCTCCCACTGGAGCAGGCGGCGGTGCTCGTTCTCGGCGTCCTCGGGAGTGGTGTAGACGAACATCTCCACCTTCTCGAACTGGTGGACGCGGATGATGCCGCGGGTGTCCTTGCCGTAGGTGCCGGCTTCGCGGCGGAAGCAGGACGAGTAGCCGGCGTAGCGCAGCGGCAGCTTCTCGGCGTCGAGGATCTCGTCCATGTGGTACGCGGCGAGCGGGACCTCGCTGGTGCCGACCAGGTACCGGTCGTCCTCGGCGAGGTGGTACACGTTCTCGGCGGCCTGGCCGAGGAAGCCGGTGCCGTCCATGGCGGCGGGCCGGACCAGGGTCGGGGTGATCATCGGGATGAAGCCGGCCGCGGTGGCCTGGGCGATGGCCATGTTGACCAGGGCGAGCTCCAGCAGCGCGCCGACACCGGTCAGGTAGTACGAGCGGGCGCCGGCGACCTTGGCGCCGCGCTCGGTGTCGATCGCCCCCAGGATCTGGCCGAGCTCGACGTGGTCGCGCGGCTCGAAGCCCTCGGCGGCGAAGTCGCGCGGGGTGCCGATCTCCTCCAGGGTGACGAAGTCCTCCTCGCCGCCGACCGGGGCGGCCGGGTCGATGAGGTTCGCCAGCGAGCGGAGCAGGCGCTCGGCCTCCTCCTTGGCCACGCCCTGCTCGGCGTCCGCGGCCTTGACCGCGGCGGCCAGCTCCTTGGTGCGCTGCAGCAGGGCGGCCTTCTCCTCGCCCTTGGCCTGGGCGACCTGCTTGCCGAGCGTCCGCTGCTCGCTGCGCAGTTCGTCGAAGCGACTGCCCGAGGACCGGCGCCGTTCGTCGGCGGAGAGGAGGGCGTCGACCAGGTCGACGTCCTCGCCACGGACGCGCTGCGAGGCGCGCACTCGGTCAGGGTCCTCACGAAGCAGGCGAAGGTCAATCACAGGCCCAAGCGTACCGGGCGCAGGCTCGTCCACCGGTACGGGTTTTCCCCTGGGGATAACCGCCCGGATCCTGTGGATAACTTCTGTGGGGAACGGGCGGGGCCGGGGTTATCCACAGGATCCGGGCGGTGCCTGTGGATTGAAGGGGAGGTCGACCCTCCGATCGCCGAAGCCAGGGAATTGAGGTTTCAAACCTCATTTGACCTTCTCGGGTGAGGGAATTGAAGCACTCAGACGGGTGATTTGCTGGCACACGGGTGACTCTGGTCCGATTAGTCATCTCTACGCCGCTAACCAATGATCCGACCGAAACCCGCAGTGGCTATACCGGTTTGTCGACTCATCCCCAGGCCTGTGGATAACTTTCGGCTGTGGATAGTCCCCGCCCCTGTGGATGGCGGGTTCCGGCGCTACGGGCCCCTGTGGACGACGGGTGCGGTCACCCGTCCCCGCCCGTCCGGCCGGGGGAAAACGATCGGAAAAGGGCGGAAAGACAAAGGGCGGCGATCAGATGTTGTCGTGGTGCCGTCGCAGTGCCGTCGCGCGGATCAGATGTCGCCGCGCCCGTCGAGGCACCGGGACAGCCAGTCGGCGGCGGCCGTGAAATCGTCGTCCGAGGTCCCCGGCCGCCGGTGCGTGGAGACCTGCCGGTCGGCGCGCGGATAGGAGCCGAGGAACCGCACCTGCGGGCAGATCCGCTTCAGCCCCATCACGGCCTCCGCCACCCGGCGATCGGACAGGTGCCCCTCGCAGTCGATCAGGAAGCAGTAGTTGCCGATGCCCTCGCCGGTCGGCCGCGACTCGATCCGCATCAGGTTGACCCCGCGCACCGCGAACTCCTGGAGCAGCTCCAGCAGCGCGCCCGGGTGGTCGTCCGGCAGCCAGACCACCATCGAGGTCTTGTCCGCGCCGGTCGGCGAGGAGACCCGGCCCGGGCGGCCGACCAGGACGAACCGGGTGGTCGCGGTCTGCGCGTCCGCGATGTCCTTGACCAGCGGGTCCAGCCCGTAGATCGGCGCCGCGAACTCGCCCGCGAACGCCCCGTCGTAGCGGCCCTCGGCGACCAGCCGGGCGCCGTCCGCGTTGGAGGCGGCCGACTCCCACTGCGCGTCCGGCAGGTTGGCCGCCAGCCAGCGGCGCACCTGCGCCTGGGCCACCGGGTGGCTGGTCACCGTCTTGACCCCCGCCAGGTCGGTGCCCGGCCGCACCAGCAGCGCGAAGGAGATCGGCAGCAGCACCTCACGGTAGATCATCAGCGGGGTGCCGGCGGCGAGTTCGTCATTGGTCGCGGTGACGGCGCCCTCGACCGAGTTCTCGATCGGGACGAACGCCCCTGAGGCGTCCCCGCCGCGCACCGCGTCCAGCACCAGCGGCACCGAGGCCAGTGGCACCAGCTCCCGGGTCGCGGCCTCGGGCAGGGTGCGCAGCGCCGCCTCGGTGAAGGTGCCGGCCGGGCCGAGGTAGGTGTAGCGGGTGGCCGACATGACGCCTCCGTGGGGAACAGGGTGGAACCGGGGCAGGGGTGTTGCCGAAGAAGTCACCATAACGACTCCGCGCGCCGGCCAGGAAAGCGTTTCAGTGGCCGGGACCGGAGACCGTCGGGGGCGTGCTACTCGAAGAGCTGCTGGCCGAGGTAGCCGTCGGCCGGGACGCCCGGCGGCACCGCGTACAGGCCGCTGGCCTCGTGCCGCAGGAAGCGGGAGAGGCCGTCCCCCCGGGCCAGCTTGCGCTGCACCGGGGTGAAGCCCTTGCGCGGGTCGGCCTGGAAGGCGAGGAAGAGCAGCCCGGCGTCCGGCGAGCCGTCGGGCAGCAGGCCGTCGTGGTACGAGAACCCGCGCCGCAGCATCGCCGCCCCGCCGTTGGCGGCCGGGGCGGCCACCCGGACGTGCGCGTCGGCGGGGATCGCCAGCGCGCCGTCCGGGCCCTGCGCGGCCAGGTCGACGGGGGTGCGCTCGCCGGCCCCGGCGGGCGCGCCGAGCGGCGCGCCGTCCGACTTGCGCCGCCCGATCACCCGCTCCTGCCGGTCGGTCGGCAGCGCCTCCCAGTTGTCCAGCAGCATCCGGATCCGCCGGAACACCAGGTACGAGCCGCCGGCGAGCCAGGCCGGCTGGTCCGGCCCGGCGGTGCAGAACACCTTGGCGGCGAAGCCGTCCTCGCCCGGCTGGGGGTTGTTGGTGCCGTCGATCTGGCCCATCAGGTTGCGGCCGGTCATCGGGCGCGCGGTGGCACCGGGCGTACGGGCGAAGCCGGCCGACTGCCAGCGCAGTGCCGCCGTGCCGGCCGCCTGGCGTTGCAGCACCCGCAGCGCGTGCACGGCCACCAGGGCGTCGTCGGCGCCGATCTGGACGAACAGGTCGCCGTCGCCGCGCGCCGGGTCGAGCGCGTCGGCGGGGAAGGGCGGCAGTGGTTCGAGCGCCTGCGGGCGGCGGTCGGCCAGCCCGGCCTTGTCGAACAGGGCGGCGCCGAAGCCGACGGTGAGGGTGAGCGAGCAGGGGCCGGCGTCCAGCGCCACCTGGTTGTCGGTGTCCTCGGCCGGCTCCCCGGCGGTCAGCCGCTCGGCGGCCTTCGTCCAGCGCTGGAGCAGGGTGCGCAGCCCGTCCCGGCCGACGCCCTCGGCCAGGTCGAAGGCGGCCAGCTGGACCCGGGCCTGCTGGGGTTCGAGGATGCCGGCCTGGTGCTCGCCGTGGAACGGCACCCGGGCCGCGCCGAGCGCGCCGCCCGGCCCGGCGGCGGGCGCTGCGCCGGGGTGGCGGTCCAGGGCGACCGCACCGGCGACGCCGGCTCCGGCGCCGGCCAGCAGCCCGGCGCCGGCGGTGCCGAGCAGGGCCCGCCGGGTGAAGCCGGCGCGGCCGGGCGCCTGCGCACCCTGTGCTGCGGGCCTCGGCACCGTGGCCCGGTCCGCCGTGGCCCGGTCCGCCGTGGCCCGGTCCGCCGTGGCCCGGTCCGCCGTGGTGCGGTCCGTCGAGGTGTGCTCCATCGCGGTCAGCCGATCTTGAACTGCTGGGTCGGGGTGGTCTGGTCGATGTCGGAGGAGCGGATCTGCACCGACACCACCCAGGTGCCGGCCAGCGGCAGCTGCGCGGTGCCGCTCCAGCGGCCGGTGCCCTCCGGGGTGAGCGCCACCGGCAGCGGGCCGAGGTCGCGGTCCGGCAGGGTGAAGGCGAGCTGCACCTCGGGGACGTCCACCGGCTGCCCGTCCGCGCCGGTCAGCGCGAGGTGCACCTCGTTCGGGCCGGTCCGGGCCGGGTTGAGGGTGACGGTCGCGGTCCCCTTGGCGTTCGGGGTGCGGCCCTTGGTGTCGTACGGGAGCTTGAGCTCGACGGTGCGGCCCGGCTCGGTCTGCGGGGCGGGCGCGCCCCCGGCGGCCGGCCCGGCGGCGGGTGCGACGGCACCGGCCTTGACCTCGCTCGCCACCCGCCCGGGCGGGGAGTTGGTGAGCATCGTGGTGACCACCAGCACCGCCACCGCGACCAGCGCCTCGACCAGCACCGAGCGGCGCAGCCCGGCCCTGGTCGGGGTCAGCCCGCGCTCGCGCCCGGCGCTCTCCCGGGCCGCCTGCTGGCGGGCCAGCTGGGCCTGCCGGAGCGGGTCCTCGGGGTGCGCGGCGGCGACGCCGACCGGCTCCGGCACCGCGGCCGGCTCGACCTCCGCCGCCTCGGCCGGGGCCGCGCGCAGCCGGGCCAGCCAGGTGCGGGAGAACCAGGCGGCGCCGAGCATCACGGCCACGCAGCCGGTCTTCACCAGCAGCAGCCGCCCGTACTCGGTGCCGGTCAGCGCGCCCCAGCTGCCGAGGCCGCGCCAGGACTGGTAGACGCCGGTGGCGGCCAGCACCGCGACCGAGCCGAAGGCGACCTTCGAGAAGCGGTCGACGACCTGCGCGCCGACACCCTCGCGCAGCGCGACCAGCAGCGCGGCCAGGCCGCCCAGCCAGAGCGCCATCGCGATCAGGTGCAGCATGCCGAGCGGCAGCGACAGCCAGACCTGGATGCCGACCGAGGCGTGGTCGGCGCCGACCCAGGTCGCCGCCAGGGCGATCGAGAGCACCAGCCCGGCGACGCCGAGGCCCAGCCGGGCCTCGCGCTGCGGCCGCTCGGCGGCGCGCTGCTCCAGCTCCCGCAGCTCGGCCTCCTCGGCCTCCTCGTCGCCGACGCGTCCGGCGCTTCCGGCGCTCCCGGCGTCGCCGGGCTGCGCCGCCGGCCGGGCCGGCTGCCCCAACTGGCCGACCAGCAGCGACAGGAACACCCCGCTCGCCGCGAGCAGCAGCAGCCGGGCGGCCAGCGCGGTGCCGATCCGCTCGTCCAGGGTGGCGCGCACCAGCGACAGGTCGAGGGCCTTGCCGATCCCCGAACCGCGCTCGTACGGGCCGCGCAGCATCAGCACCGCGACGGTGGAGGCCAGCAGGGCCGCCCAGCCGGTCATCAGCAGCCGCTGCATCCGGCGCCGGGTGGCGCCCTCCGGCCAGCAGATCAGCACGAACGCGGCGACGCCGGCGAGCAGGGCGAACGCCGCGTACGCGACGGTGCGCCCGGTGCCGTAGAGGGCGGAGACCAGGCCGTCGGCCTTGGCGCCCTGGAGCGCGGTGGCGGACACCGAGGTGTCCGAGGGCGCGCCGATGGAGAAGGTGAACGCGCCGCCGATCGGGTGCGAGTCCTCCGAGACGGCCCGCCAGGCGACGGTGTACGTGCCGTTGGCGAGCCCGCTGTTCAGTCCGACCCGGGCGGTGTCCGCCTTGCCGTCGGCGTGCCCCGGGTTGCCGGTGTCCACCGCCTTGCCGGCCGGGTCGAGCACCCGCACCGAGTCGCTGGACAGCGACACGGACTCGCTGAAGGTCAGCGTGACCGCCTGCGGGGCGGTGGCGACCACCGAGTTCTGGTGCGGGTCGGTGGACTCCAGGGTGGCGTGCGCGGCGGCCGGTCCGGCGCCGGCGAGCATCAGCGCGAGCAGCGCGCCGAGCGTCCCGAGCAGTCCGGCGATGCGGCGGTGGGCGGCCTTCTCCATGCTGGCGGTCCCCTTAACTCTGGCCGGGGCGGTAGGTGAGCTCCTTGACCGGCACCTTGACCGACAGGGTGCCGGACTTGGCGAAGGTCAGGTCGAGCTCCAGCTCGTCGCCGAGGGCGGGGGCCTTCTGCCATCCCATGATCATCAGGTGGGTGCCGCCGCGGGCGAACTGCAACGCGCCGTGCGCGGGCACGTCCAGGCTCGGGACCTGCTCCATGCTCGACGGGGTCGAGCGGTGCATGGTGACGGACTCGGCGCCCGGGCTGCTCACCTTGACCAGCTGGTCCTGCCCGCCGTCGTTGCGGACGGTCAGGTAGCCGGCGGCCATCCCGCCGGCCGGGGGCAGCGGGATGTAGGAGTCGGCGACGCTCAGCTTGGCCGCCCCGCCGCCGGCACCGTCCTGACCGCCTGCCCCGCAGGCGACCAGGATGGCGCCGCCGCCCAGGGCCGTCGCCAGTACCGCGCCCGTGAGCGCCGTCCGCCGGAAGCCGAGGGTCGCGCGGCCGGCCGGGGCGTGGCCGGTCGGGGCCTTCATGCCGCGACCCCCTTGGCGAGCAGCGGCAGGTCGTGCTCGTAGGTCTTCTCCTCGGTGCCGCTCAGGTAGAGCACGTGCGCCTTGTCGTCCGAGGGGAGGAAGGCCAGCACCTGCGCGCCGTGGGTCGAGGTGACGGTGCCGTCCGCGTTGACCACCGGGTCCTCGATCATGATGCCGAGCGACCTGGCGGCCGTCTTCACCTTGGCCAGGTCGCCGGTCAGGCCTATGAAGTCGCTGCCCATCGAGTCCAGCCAGGTGCGCAGCACCTTGGGGGTGTCGCGCTGCGGGTCGGTGGAGACGAAGACGACGTTGACCTTCTGCCGCTCCTCGGCCGGGAGCGCCTTCATCGCGACGCCGATGTCGCCCATGGTGGTCGGGCAGACGTCCGGGCAGCTGGTGTAGCCGAAGAACAGCAGCGTGGTCTTGCCGTTGGTCTGCTGCCGCAGGTCGTACGGCTGGCCGGAGGTGTCGGTCAGCTGGAGGTCGGGCTTCTCGAAGTTCTTGGTGAGCACCGTGCCCTGGTACGGCGAGTCGGACTTCTGCTTGGTGACCTTGGCGGGGGTCGAGCCGCCCCCGGAGGAGCCGCAGGCGGTCAGCGTCAGGGCGGCGGCGAGCGCGACGGCGGCCGCGCCGGCCAGGCGGGTGGTGCGGGTGGTGCGGGGCATGGGAGATCCGATCGTGCGGGGTGGGTCAGGAGGCGGAGCCGCTGCTCCGGCGGCGCAGGCCGAGCACGCCGACGGCGGTGCCGATCACGCCGACCACGATGCCGACCACGCCGAGCACCCGGGCGGTGGAGTCGCTGGACTTGGCGCCGGCCGGGGCCGCGGCGTGGTCGGAGCTGTCGCCGTGGGCGCCCGCGGAGGGGGAGGCGGTGACGCCGCCGTGGGCGTCCTCACCGGCGGCGGCCTTGGTGAGCTTCAGGACGGGGGCCGGGTGGGCCGGCTCGGGCTGGCCGTCCTTGGACTCGTCGATCCAGCGGACGACGTCGCCGTTGTCGTAGGTCTGCAGGGTCTTGAAGACCATGCTGTCGGCGTCGGACGGCAGCGGGCCGATCGAGACCCGGAACTCCTGGAACTGACCGGGGGCGATCTTGGTGCCGGCGTCGGCGGTCCAGGTGATCTTGGAGACGGCCTCGTTGACGTCGCTGCCGTGCACCTTGATCGGCTTGTCGAGCTTCGCCTTCTCGACGGCCGCGGTCCAGCCCGGCAGCGGCAGGGTGCGGACGGAGGCCAGCGGGTGGTCCAGCGGGAGGTTGACCTCCAGCTTCACCGTGCCGGCGGCGTCGCTCTCGTTCGGCACCCGGAAGTCTACGGCCGTGTAGCCGCCCTGGGCGGCCGCACCCGGGTTCACGGTGACGTGCGCGAACGCGGGGCCGGCCAGCGCCACCACGGAGGCGGCGGCGGTGAGGGCGACGGCGGCGAGACGGCGGGTGGGAAGGGAACGCATGATGCGGTGTCTCCGATCGGAGCTCGGCGGACCGGCCCGCGTCCGGGCGACGGGAAGACCGTGCCTCGGCGGGGCCGCGCGTGGGGACGTGCTGGGGACGTGTGGGGGCGGAAACCGGGGGCCGTCGGCGTGTCGGGGACACACGGGATGTCGGGGACACACGGGACCGGCCCGGGGACGCTGCGCACGACCGGGGCCCGACACGAACGGGGCGCCAGGAGCCGGATCAGTACGCGAAGACCCCGCGCGGCGGACCGCGCCGCACCACGCTGTGCCGCAGCGCGGCACCCGCCGGAAGCGGACTCTCCCCGCCCCGGACCCCGAACCGACGGGCCGGACCGGCCGCGCCGAACAGGCCGCGCAGCAGCGCCGCCACCAGCACCAGCGCCGACCGCAGCGGCGCCGCCCAGTGCTCCCGGGCCGCCGACGCGGTCACCCGCACCAGCCGCCACAGCGCCGCCTCACCACGCCGCAGCCACCAGCCCGCCACCAGCGCGGCGGCCAGGTGCCCGGCCAGCATCGACGGCGTCATCCCGAACACGCCGCCCTGCCACCACGGGGCGACGGCGTACGCGTTCGGGTCCAGGCCCGCCGAGGAGACCAGCTGCTCGGCGGTCGGGCTCCCGGGCAGGCCGGCCAGCGTGCCGGGGCGCGCCTCGTTGCAGATCAGCCGGCCCGCCACGGTCGGCAGGGTCAGCGGACCGGAGCCGCCGTGGTGCATGCCGGCCATGCCGCCGATCGCGGCGTGGCCGTTGAAGCTGTGGAACAGGCAGTGCAGCCCGAGCTGACCCGCGCCCAGCGCACCGGCGATGGCCGTCAGCGAACGCTCCCGCCCGCCGCAGGCCACCGCGAGCACCAGCACCGCGGCGAAGCCCGTCGCCAACGCGGTCGGCGGCACGTTCCCGCCACCCGCCAGGGCGTGCCCGGCGGCCGCTATCAGCGTGCACACCAGGGCGAACGGGACGGCCCGGGCAAGCCGCAGATCCCAGGCGGCGGCCCCCACCGGCGCATCCGGTGCGAGGGCGCCCGGGAGCGGGGCGGCGGGGAGGGCAGTCATGGCCGGGACATCATCTCACCGCCTACCTCGCCCGCGTGGGCAGGGTGGGAAATCCCTACGAATGCCCCGTTCGGCAGCGGCGTGCAGGCCGGAGAGTGCGCCACTCGGCACAATCCACGGCCTCAGTCCATCCGCCGAACGGGCGGCAGCGGGCCCCGGGCACGGTTCACCGCCGAATCGCCCGGAGATACCTAGTTGTATGTGGAGCCGCAGCCAGGAGGGACCTCCCGTGGACATCTGGTGGACTCTGCACCTCAAGCGCGACCCGGCCAGCGTCCCGCTGGCCCGGCGCATCCTGCTCGGTGCCATGGCGACGGCGGGCGTCGACCCGCAGATCGCCCACGACCTCGGCGTCGCCCTCAGCGAGGCCTGCGCCAACGCCGTCGAGCACGGCGCCGGCGGGCGGCCCGACGACGGCTTCCAGGTCACCGCCTCGATCAGCGGCGACCGCCTGCGGATCGAGGTCACCGACTCCGGCCCCGGCCTGCCCGGCCCCGTCGGCACCCCCGCCCCGGCGCTGCGCCGCCGCCCCGTCCCCCCGCCGCCGCCCCGCCCGGCCGCGCACCGCCGCCCCCGCCGCGGCCGCGCCACCGTCCCGGCCCGCGTCCTCACCGCCCACCAGCCCCGGCGCGACGGCCACCCCTACGACACCCACGTCCTCCCCGCCCGCCCCGCGGCGCCCACGCTGCGCCCCGTGGACCTCGACGCCCTCCCGGACCTCACCGCCGAATCCGGCCGCGGCCTCTTTCTCATCCACGCCCTCACCGATCACGTCCAGCTCCGCAACCACCCGCTCCGGGGCGCCATCGTGAGCTTCGACAAGATCCTCAAGTGGCAGGACGGGGCCTTGCTGCAGGCGTCCTGACACGGCGAACTGATGACGACGCGCTGATGACGACGGGCTGATACGACGAACTGATACGACGAACGCCGGGGGCGCGGACCACGGTCCGCGCCCCCGGCGTTCACCCGGGTGCAGGGGTCAGCTGTGCGCGCCGGCCTTGCGGCGGCGCAGGACGAACACGGTGCCGGCGCCGGCCGCCAGGACGGCGGCGCCGCCGAGGGCGATCGGCAGGGTGCTGGAGTCGGCGCCGGTCTCGGCCAGGTGCGGGCCCGCCGACGGCGAGGCGGAGGCCGAACCGTGGCCGGCGGCCGCAGGGGTGCCGGCAGTCGGCGTGGCGGCCGACGCGTCGGTCACCTTGAACAGGTCGTCGACCCGGTAGCTGCCGTCGTACCGGAGGCAGCTGTCGGTGGCGGGGGCGCCCGGCACGTCCTTGGCCTCGAACTGCTCGGAGTAGCCGCTCAGCTGGGCGAAGTAGCGGGCGGTCACGGCCTTGTCGGTGGCCGCGAGACGCACCTGGAAGGTGATCTTCTGCCCCTTGGCGAGCTTGTACTCGCCGAGGTCCACCTGGAGGTAGGACATGTTGTCGCCCTTGATGCTGCTCGCGGCGGGGGTCTTCCAGTCCCCACCGGGCAGCTTGACCTGGATGGTGAACGACTCCTTGCCCCAGGTGACCGGGTTGATCACCGGCTCCACCTCGCTCACGTCGGTGAAGAAGAAGTCGGCGTCGACCTTCTTGAGGTCGACCGGGCCCGTGTTCTCGAAGGTCACCGTGGCCTCCTGCGCCGCGCCGCCCTTGACCAGGGTGGTCTTCGCGAGGCCGGTGCCGGTGACCTTGAGGTCCTGGTGCAGGCCGCCGCGGCAGGGTCCGCCGCTGGGCGTCGGCATCGGCGGGGTCGGCAGGTTCGTCGGCTTGCCGGTGGGCGCCGGGGTGGTCGGGGCCGGGGTGGTGGGCGCCGAAGTGGTCGGCGCCGGGGCGCTCGGGGTGGTGCTCGGGGCCGGGGTGCTCGGCGCGGGGGCGCTCGGGGTGGCCGTGGTGGAGGTGGGGGGCGGAGAGGAGGGGACTCCGACCGCACTCGCGCTGACGGCGCCGACCGTGGTGCCGAAGGAGAGCGCCATCAGCGCGGAGGCGGCCAGAAGGCGAGAAGAGCGCACGTTGAGAAGCTCCAGATTGGGGTAAATGGGGTCGATTTCGGGCGACTTGAGGCCTCCGGCAGGGCCGTCGGCGCGGGTCGCGCCCGCGAACCCTACCGGTTGTGAGTGGCTTGTTTCGATCAGATTTGGCGCTAAGTGATCGATGCTGCCCAGGCGCCCGTTCGGCCACCGGTTGCCGGGGTGGCCGGGGGGCCTGACGATGGCCGCATGAAGCACCAGATGCGAGCCGAGTACGGGGCCGGGGGTGCGACCGGCGGGGTGCGGTTGTGGCACATGGTCCGGGGGGTGGAGAGCGTGGCGATGTGCGGCCGGGAGCTCGACCCGGACGCGCAGGTGCGGGAGCCGGTGGACTGGGGCAAGACACCGGAGCTGTGCTGCCACACCTGCGGGGCGTACTACCTGCGCGAGACGCCGTACCTGTCGGCCGAACACCAGTAGTGCGTCCACGGGTGGTCTACCGTGATCGGCATGGAGCAACCCCTCGCCCGGCCGCGGTCGTTGACCCGTGAGGCCGCCGGGCTGCGGTCCGGCGTACCGGACCTGTCCGAGCACGTCGACCGTTTCTGCGCGCTGGTCGAGCGGGTGGACCCGCTGATCCACGCGTTCGTCCCGGAGCCGGGGCGGCACGACCGGCTGCACGCGCAGGCGCGGGCGCTGACCGCACGGCACCCCGAACCGGCCGGGCGACCGCCGCTGTACGGGGTGACGGTGGGGGTCAAGGACATCGTGCACGTGGACGGGCTGCCCACGCACGGCGGTTCGGTGCTGCCGCCGGGGGTCCTGGCGGGGCCGCAGGCCGTGGTGGTGGACCGGCTGCGGGCGGCCGGGGCGCTGGTCGCCGGCAAGACGGTGACCGCCGAGTTCGCGGCGAGCGCGCCAGGACCGACCCGCAACCCGCACCATCCCGGGCACACCCCGGGCGGCTCCAGCAGCGGGTCGGCGGCGGCGGTCGCGGCGGGGCTGGTGCCGCTGGCGGTCGGCACCCAGACGGTCGGGTCGGTGATCCGGCCGGCCGCGTACTGCGGGGTGGTGGGCTTCCGGCCCACGTACGGGCGGATCCCGATGGCCGGGGTGATCCCGAACGCGCCGAGCTTCGACACCCTGGGGGTGTTCACGGCCGACCTGGCCGGGGCGGCCCTGGCGGCCGCACTGCTCTGCGACGACTGGCGGGGCGAGGCGGCAGCCGGGGGCGGGGGCCGGCCGGTGCTCGGGGTCCCGGACGGGGCGTACCTGGAGCGGGCCGAGCCGGCGGCGCTGCGCGCCTTCGAGGAGAGCCTGGAGCGCCTGGCGCAGACCGGCCTGACGGTGCGCCGGGTGCCGCTGTTCCCGGACTTCGCCGGGATCACCCGGCAGTTGCAGACGATCAACCGCTTCGAGCTGGCCCGCGGCCACGCCGACTGGTTCGCCCGGTTCGGCGGCCTGTACCGGCCGGAGACGGCGGCCAGCATCCGGGTCGGCCAGGGCGTCGCGGCCGAGGACCGGGCGGCCGCGCTCCAGGCCCGGGAGCGGTTGCGCGAGCGGGTCGCCCGGGCGACCGCCGAGGCCGGGGTGGAGCTGTGGCTGGCGCCGTCGGCGACCGGCGGGGCGCCGGAGGGCCTGCACAGCACGGGGGACGCGGTGATGTCGCTGCCGTGGAGCTACCTGGGCCTGCCCGCGCTGAGCCTGCCGACCGGGCGGACGGCGGAGGGGCTGCCGCTGGGCCTCCAGGTGGTCGGCACGGCGGGCGGCGACGAGCGGCTGCTGGCCCAGGTGGCTTTCCTGGAAGGGGCGCTGGGCCGAGAAGCCTAGAAGCGACCCAGGGGCTCTCTTTCGGATCACGCCGGGCGCGCGACGCCGGAGCACGCACCTCGCCGCGTTGTCGTCGGTCGCCGATACTCCGCATGGACTCCCTCCTCCGCCTTGCGATGCACGCACTCCGACGCCGCGCGCTGATCCGACGTGATCCGAAAGAGAGCCCCTAGGCGAGCGCCGGGTCGGCCGGGTCGGTGGCCTCGGCGCGCAGCAGGCGCAGCAGGAGGCGGGCGGCCCGCTGGTAGGGGATGTCCTCGTCGTGCAGCACGGCCTGGGAGTTGGCCGTCTCCAGGAGGGCGATCAGGGCGAAGGCGAGGTCGTCGAGGTCGGTGTCGGGCCGCAGGCTGCCGGTGGCGCGGGCCTCGGCGAGGGCGTCGGCGATCACCTGGCGCCACTCGCGGGCGCAGTCGGCGAGGGCGTCCCGGACGGCGCCGGGGCGGGCGTCGAACTCGGCGGTGACCTCGTAGAAGAAGCAGCCGCCGGGGAAGATCCGGGCCCGGGAGTAGGTGAGCCAGCTCTCGCAGAGGGCGCGGGCCCGGGCGAGGCCGGGCGGGGTGTCGGCGACCGGGGCGACGACGGCGTCGGCGAAGATGCGGCGGGCGGCGCGGACGGTGGCGAGTTGGAGCTCCTCCTTGGAGCCGAAGCCGGCGAACACGCCGCTCTTGCTGAGCCCGAGGTCGGTGGCGAGGCGGCCGATGGAGAGCGCGCCGAGGCCTTCGACGGAGGCGATCGCGACGGCGCGGTGCAGTACCGCCCGGCGGGTCTCCTCGCCGCGCAGGACCCGTCCGTCCGTGGTCGATCCGGCCATCGGCCACCTCAGTTCTCGTCGTCGCCGTCGCCGTCGCGGTGTGTGCCGCCAGGGTAGCCCGGGGGTGGGCGGCGGACTTCCCGTCCATAAAACTGTACGAACGGTCGTGCTAATATCTGGACCCAGCACGGCCCCCGCACCCCGGCACGCCCGTCCGCACCGACAGGGAGACCGCATGGACCCGGCCCTCGCACTGGTTCGCACCGCCCTCAACACCACCTCGCACCTGGCGCCCCGGCTGGCCGGCCGCGCCGCGTACGAGCTGTTCCAGCGTCCGCTGCGGCGCAGCGCCGTCCGCCCCGCCGAGCGGGAGACCCACCGGCAGGCCGCCGTCGAGCGGATCACCGTGAACGGCAAGGAGGTCGTCGTCTACCGCTGGGGCGACGGCGCCCGGCCGGTGCTGCTGATGCACGGCTGGCGCTCCCGCGCCTCGCGCTTCGCCCCCTACGTGCCCCGGCTGCGCGCGCTCGGGCTGAGCCCGGTCGCCTTCGACGCGCCGGGCCACGGCGACTCCGGCGGCCGGGCCACCACGGTGCTGGAGTACCGCGCCATCGCCGGGCAACTCCAGGACGGCTACGGCGGGTTCGAGGCGATCGTGGCGCACTCGCTGGGCGTGGCCGGGGCGTTCCTGGCGCTGCGCGAGGGAGTCCGGGCCGGGCGGCTGGTCGCCCTCGCCGGGGTCAGCGAATTCGCCTACCTGCCGGGCGCGTTCTGCGCCGGGCTCGGCCTCGGCCCGGTGATCGAGCGGGACCTGCGGCACCGGATCGAGCACGAGCTGTTCGCCGGCACCGAGGACCCGTGGCGGCGCTTCGACGCCGCGCACCGGCCCGAGGAGGTGCCGCTGCCGATCCTGGTGGCGCACGACGAGGGCGACGACGTGGTCGGAATATCACACGCGCGGCGCCTGAAAGCCGCGTACGGTGACCGGCTGGAGCTACTGGTCACCCGAGGGCTCGGCCACCGCCGGATCGTCGCCGAGCCCACCGTCATCGACAACGCGATCGGCTTCCTGTCGGCCGGTCAGGAGGTCAGCGCCGCATGAGCCGTGCCGGAGAACTCGTCGAACTGCACGCCCGATCGCTGGACTTGGCCGCCGAAGTGGTGGACGGCCTGCGGCCCGACCAGCTGGAGCTGCCGAGCCCGTGCGCGGGCTGGACGCTGCGCCGGCTGATGGAGCACATCGTCGGCCAGCACCAGGGCTTCGCCGCGGCCGCCCGCGGCGCCGGGCCCGACCTCGCGCTCTGGGCCGACGCCCCGGTCGGCGACGACCCGGCGGGCGCCTTCCGCCGCACGGGCGCCGAGCTCACCGCGGCGTTCCGCGAGGCCGCGGCGGCCGGGCGCGACGTCTGGCTGCCGGAGATCCAGCACGGCGGCCCCTTCCCGCTGGCGCACGCGGTCGGCTTCCACCTGCTCGACACCCTGGTGCACGGCTGGGACGTCGCGGCCGCGCTCGGCGTCCAGGCCCCGTTCACCGCCGTCGTGGACGGCGACGAGGAGCTGGCGGCGACCCTGCTGGCGGTCGCCGAGGCCGTCCCGGCCGCACCGGAGAACCGGGTGCCAGGCAAGGCGTTCGCGCCGCGCCTCGAAGCGGGCACGGCGGGCGGCCGGTTCGACCGCGCGCTGGCCCTGCTCGGGCGGGACCCGGCCTGGAAGGCCTAGGAACGCGGGCCCGGATAGCCCGGTTCGGAGAGCTAGGCGTGCCGGCCGCCGCGCTGTTCGTCGGGGAAGCGCGGCCCGCCGATCAGGAAGAGCAGCGCGGCGGTCGGAAAGCCGGTCGAGGCGGCCACTAGCACGATGAACTCCCAGAACATCTCCTGCTCCTCGTCAGTCCCGGGCCGCCCGGACACCCGAAGGTGATCCCAAACCTGACAGGCCCTGATTGGCCGAATTGTCCGGTCGTTATTCGACGGTATGACCGGATTGCCCCGGCTGCCACCGGGCGGCGGCGACCGGCCCGCGCCACACCGGCGCAGGGGTCTGGGCGCGGGCCGGGGGTGGCGGCCACACTGTCGGGATGCAGCTACAGCTCGCAGGGGAAGCACGGCGGCCGGACCGCGAGAGCGAGGACTTCGCGGCGGCCTCGCCGGAGGCGCTGGTACTGCTGGACGGTGCGAGTTCGCCGACCGGCCTGGAGTCCGGGTGCCGGCACGGAACCGCCTGGTACGTCCGCCGGTTGGGCGTGCACCTGCTCGCCCGGCTCACCGACCGGGTGGACCGCTCGATCGCCGAGTGCCTGGCCGACGCCATCGTGGAGACGGCCGCGCTGCACGGCGGCCGTTGCGACCTGGGCCACCCCAACACCCCCGCGGCGATGGTGGTGGCTGCCCGCCGGCACGGCGAGTCGCTGGAGTACCTGGTGCTCGGCGACTCGCTGCTGGTGCTGGAGTACAAGGACGGCCCGCCGAAGGTGATCGGGGACAACCAGCGCTTCCCCGGCGGGGAGGAACTGCGCCGGCAGGTCTGGGCGACCGTCCCCGGCTCGGCCGAGCGGGCCGCGCTGCACCTGGAGTACGCGCTGGCCGTCCGGTCCGCCCGCAACCGGGGCAACGGTCCGTGGATCGCCGCGGCCAGCCCGAAGGCGGCCGGGCACGCCGAGACCGGCTTCGTCCGGCTGGAGCGGCTGCACGCGCTGGCCGCGCTCACCGACGGCGCCTCGCGCTTCACCGAACGCTTCGGGCTGGGGAGTTGGGCGGACGCGCTGCGACTGCTCGCCGAGTCCGGTCCGGGTGAACTGATCGCGCAGGTCCGCGAGGTCGAGCGGGCGGACGCCGCCTGCGAGCGCTGGCCGCGCGGCAAGGCGCACGACGACGCCTCGGCCGTCTACGCGCTCCTGTAGCGCGCGGAGGACGGCCGAGGCGCCCGGGGCGGTGCCGTCAGTCGATCGGGTGACCGAACCGGCCGGACTGGAAGTCCCGCATGGCCTGCTCCAGTTCGCGGTGGCTGTTCATCACGAACGGCCCGTACCAGGCGACCGGTTCGCGGATCGGCTGCCCGCCGAGCAGGATCACGTCCAGGTTGGGGTGGCGGGAGTCCTGCTTGGTGTCGGCGGTGATGGTGATGGTGTCGCCCTCGCCGAACACGGCCGCCTGCCCGGTGTGGATCGGGCGGCCCTCGGCGCCGACGGTGCCGTCGCCGTTGAGGACGTAGGCGAGCGCGTTGAAGTCCGGCCGCCACGGCAGGGTGACCTGCGCGCCCGGGGTGATGCTGGCGTGCAGCAGGGTTATCGGGGTGTGGGTGACGCCCGGGCCCCGGTGGCCGTCCAGCTCGCCCGCGATGAGCCGCAGGATCGCGCCGCCGTCCGGGGTGGAGAGCAGCTTGACGTGGCCGCCGTGGATGTCCTGGTAGCGCGGGGCGGCCATCTTGTCGGAGGCCGGGAGGTTGACCCACAGCTGGATGCCGTGGAACAGGCCGCCGGTGGCCACCAGCGACTCCGGCGGCGTCTCGATGTGCAGGATGCCCGAGCCGGCCGTCATCCACTGGGTGTCGCCGCCGCCGAGGTGGCCGCCGCCGCCGTGCGAGTCCTTGTGGATGAACTCGCCGTCGATCAGGTAGGTGACCGTCTCGAAGCCGCGGTGCGGGTGCCAGGGCGTGCCCTTGGGTTATGTCAGTTAGGGGAGTAGTACCATCCGTTTTCATGTCCGCACCACCAGCGATCACCGGCATGGACGTCCATGCGGCCGTCTACGCACGCCAGTCCGACGCGCGTGAGAACGCCAGCGAAGCCTCCACCACGACCCAGCGCGAACTGGGTACGGCGGAGGCCAAGCGTCGTGGCGCCAAGTCGGTCACGTACTACGAGGACCTCGGCATATCGGCGTTCACCGGGGTCGAGCGGCCGAAGTTCGAGAAGCTGCTGCAGGACTGCCGGGCAGGCCGGATCAACCTGCTGGTCGTCTACTACGTCAGCCGCCTCTCGCGGCTCGACCCGCTCGACGCGATCCCGGTCGTCGTCGAGCTGCTGAACCTCGGCGTGACCATCGTCAGCGTCACCGAGGGAGAGTTCCGCAAGGGCAACCTGGTGGACCTGATCCACATGTTCATGCGGCTGGACCAGGCCCACAACGAGAGCAAGAACAAGAGCGTCGCCGTCCGGGGCGCCAAGGCCACGGCGCTCGAACTGGGCGGGTACATCGGCGGCAAGGCGCCGTACGGCTTCGAGTTGAAGGCCGAGACCAGGCTCACGGCGGACGGTCGGCCGATCGTCATCCAGACCCTCGTACACACGAAGAACGAGCCGGGGGTCATCCGCGACATCTGGGCGACGATCAAGAAGCACAAGGACCAGGTGTACGACCCCAAGCGGCGCCGCCACCCCGGTTCGCTGGGCGGGATCGTCAACAGCATGAACAACGAGGTCATCGTGCCCACGCGCGGCGCGACCTACGGCAAGAAGACGAAGAACAGTGCGTGGGACACCAAGACCGTCAAGCGCATCCTCAGGGACCCCCGGATAGCCGGGTTCGCCGCCGTACCCGTCTACAGGGTCGGCGAGAACGGCAAATCCACCAGCACGGTGGAGAGTTACCGCATCCTCCGCGACCCCGAGACGATGCTCCCGCTCCAGATCTACGAGGCGATCATCCCGCCCGTGGAGTGGTACGAGCTGCAGGAGTGGCTTGACGGACGAGGCCGCGGGAAGGGGCTCTCGCGGGGCGAGTCGCTGCTGTCCGCGATGGAGGTCCTGTACTGCGAGTGCGGATCCGTGAAGACCTCCCACGCCGACAGCGCCAAGGCGGTCAAGCGCTCGTACCGTTGCCGGCGACGCAAGAGGCTGCCCGGCCAGCACGCCGGAGAGTGCACGGTCAGCCAGGCGGCACTGGACGACCACGTGGCACGCAGCATCTTCGAGCTGCTGAGGGAGGTCGAGCACGACCACGAGGCCCTGGCGGTTCTCGCCGAGGCGACGCGCAGGTTCGGTGTCGCCACCGAGTCCCCGGAGCGTTCGCGGGAACGCGCGACCCTTGTCGCGGAGCGCGCTGATGCGGTGCGGGCACTTGAGGAGCTCTACGACGACCGCAAGGCGGGCGGTTTCCGGGGAGACATCGGCCGGCGGAGGTTCGTCACGGAAGAGGCCGCGCTCCTGCACCTCCTGGAGGCGGCCGAGGCGAGGATCGCCGTACTGGAGGAGGAGGCGACCCCGGTGATCCCCATCGCCGAGTGGCTGCCCGAGGACCCGGCGGCCGACCCCATCGGCCCGGGTTCGTGGTGGGAGAGTGCCCCCCTCGCCGAGCGCAGGAAGTTCGTCAAGCTGTTCGTGGACCGGATCACGGTGTCCAAGGCCCAGGAGCGCGGGGGCCGGGCACCGGTGCACCAGCGGGTGGAGATCGAGTTCGCCAAGCGCCGGGATGCGGCGGACGACGGCGAGGGGCAACGCGTGCTGTGACGGGTACCGACATGTGAAGGCGGCCCCGGACAACGGATGTCCGGGGCCGCCTCTGCGATATGTGTCCTAGCTCCAAGGGCCGAGGACCGTCAGCGTCGGCTTGCGGTACGAGACCTCGACGCCACTGCCCACACTGACCGTGACAAGCTCAAGTGCCAGTTCACAGAGCGCTTCTCCGGCGATACCGGCGAGCTCGGTGCGGGTCGTGACCGCTGCGTCGGCGAGGATTCGAGAGGGCGAACTGAACTCGAACCGTCCGAGGTCGTAGCGCCCCGCCAGTCGGAAGACCACGGTGGTCGCGGGCTGCGGAGCGCGCAGCTTCTTCGCCAGCGCCGCCCGTTCCTCGGAGGACTCGGGGCAGCCACACGGAGCCCCCTGGACCTCTGCCGGGGAGAGGAACAGCACGCCGTCACAGTGGTGGACGAGTCCCTGCGGCCCCCACAGCCGCAGCTCTGTCGTGACGGAGTCCGCGCCGTCGAGGACGACACGAACCGCAGGAGAACCGGTCACTACCCCCTGGGCCCAGTCGTCGGCCGTTGTGCCACCGAGGAGTTGGGAGATCGCTGCAGCAGTCTCCGGGGTGGTGGTGGAGACCCGCCAGTTGGGCAGCGACTCAGGGCGGTTGTCGATTCGGCGGCCGGTGTGGAAGCGGCCCACGACTGCGTCGTTGGGCGCGCAGACCGTCAGGTCCACTGAGGGGTCACCGGCGGACTCCCGTTCACGCAGCGGTGCGAGCGAGCCGTCGATCACGCGGCTGGAGCGGGGGAAGCTGGTAGTTCCCAGCGCTGGCCGAGCCGCCGTCGCTGGGAACTGAAGGGCCTTCAGGTAGGTGGCCGCAGAGCGGGCGTCCGGCTGGGCGGCGCTGAGGGACAGCTGGGGCATGTGGCTCCTCTTGCGGTGGCCGGCGGGCTGCAACCCGGGCTACCGCATGGCGACATCGTGGATGGGCGGTTTGAGGGGAGAGGGTGGCTCCCGGCTGGGAGCGAGAAGGTGGCGATCGGACGTCAGCGTCGAGATCACAGGAGCCGGGCTGGCCGCGGTCTGTCGCGGCCGTACGGCGGAGAAGCTGCGTCGGCGTCCAGCGCAGGTGGCCTGCGGCTGCGGACGGCAGCTGGGGACAGACCCGTCAGATGGGTCTGGGGGAGGCGCTGGGGGTGGTCACGGCGGAGCCCGAGACGAACCGCGCGGTGGTGGTCAGGCAGAAGCTGCGGGCTGCAGCTGCGTGTTGCTGAGGCGGCATGCGGGTCCCTCCTCGGTGGCCGGCGGGCTGCAACCCTGCACCGTGGTCGACGTCGTGGATGGGCGTTGCGCGGTTGGTGGCCGCGTGGGGTGTGACGTTAGCTCTGGATCCCGGCCGCGCCAAATGGCTGGTCGGGCTCGTGAGCACGGTAGGAGCGGCCCGGCCGTTTTCCGAAAACGCTCTTGAGCGGTCCTGGCGAACGGTCGACAGCGGCCTGGGCGACGGACCCGGCCGGGCTACTCGTCGGTGTGGACCGGCTCGGACGGCATCTTGCCGCCCCGCAGGAACTCCTGCACCAGCGGCGTGGGCGCGTATCTGCGGTACTCGAAGGAGAGGCCGATCGCGATCTTCCCGCGCAGCCGTTTGCGGTTGTGGGGGAAGTCCTGGCAGTACTTCTCGGCGGCCGCCAAAGCCTTGGTCGTGAACTCGGCGCCCTGCGCGGCCAGTCGGTAGCCCTGGACCACGTGGTCGGCGAGTTCCTGCATGATCTTCTCTTCGGGAGAGGTCGGCGGGCCGAGGAGGTCCTCCAGGGGCAGGTCGAAGACCTTGGCGAAGCCGATCGCCTCGTTGAGGTTGATCCGTCGGCGCGGCTCGCCGCTCTCGATGCGCCAGACCGAGGACTGGTTGATCGGGTAGCCGGCCTCGGTCATGCGCTTGGCCAGCTCGCCGGTGCTCCAGCCGCGGCGTTCGCGCTCCATTCGGACGCGCTCGGCCGCGTTCTCCTCGCTCATGCCAGCGGGGGCCCGCGGGTCTGCAGGATCGCTTCCTGGCGACTCCGCTTCCGGCCCGCCAGTCGTGTCGTCCGTGGGCTCGTCCGTCCCGGGCATCAATTCACCTCGCATCTGATCCTGAGGCGGCTTGCATAACGGCCGCCAGAGTGCCATAGTGATGCACGGTGAAGCGCATGTCAAGCCAAATCGCATCGCGACGCGGCGCTGCGCTCACCCCGAAAAGGCCGAAGGCCCCCGGTGCTATCAACACCGAGGGCCCGAAAGGTCCCAAAACCGCCCATCCACGACGATCGACCACGGTGCAGGGTTGCAGCCCATGCGCGCACCGAGGAAGGACCAACGTGCTCCAGCGTACGGCGTCGCCCCTGTGCGGCGCACCTGCCTCGCAGACCTCCTCCCTGAAGGCGGGGTGGTGAGGCCATGGCGCGCATCCGCACCATCAAGCCCGAGTACCCCGTCTCGGAAGACCTCGCCTCGGTCTCCCTGACCGCCGAGCGCACGTTCGTCTGCCTGCTCACCCAGGCCGACGACGAGGGGCGCCAGCGCGACAACGCGGCCGTCCTCAACGGCGCGCTGTGGTCGCTGCGGCCCGAGCACACCGCGCTCGACACCGAGGACGAGCTTCGCCAGCTCGCCGAGACCGGCCTGATCTGCCGCTACACCGGCTGCGACGGCCGCCAGTACCTGCACGTCACCAAGTGGCACGAGCACCAGAAGATCTCCCACCCCACCCCCTCGCGCCTGCCCTCCTGCTCCGTCCACGAGCCCGCAGGCTGGTGCGGCAAGTGCAAGGCCAAGGGCCGGGGCTGCGTGCGTCCGGCTCCGGAGAACTTCCGGAGCCTTCCGGAACCGCTCGCGACCCTCGCGGAGACCGTCCCCGCCCAACGGCCCTGCTCGGCCGGCGCCGAGCCCGTCCCCGCAGTAGCCCTGCCGGTGCCCAATGCGGCAGCTCCGAGCGAAAGCGCAGGTCAGGCGGCTTCTCCGGAGTCTCTCCGGAGGGCTCCGGAGAACGTCGTGCCTGGACCATGGACCTTGGACCATGGATCTACCCCTGAAGGGGGCGGCGGCGCCGCGCCCACCCCGGCACCCTCGTCGGCAGCGCCTGACCGGGACGGCCCGGTCTTGGTCGCCGCGCCCACCGGCAAGCCGTCGGTGAACGCGGGCGACCTGCTGGCCGAGTACGTCGCCGGCTGCCCGAAGCCGGTACCGGCCAACGTGCGGGGGCACCTCGGCAAGGTCATCAAGGACCTGCTCGACGGCGGCACCAGCGACGACGACATCCGCGCCGGGCTGCGGCTGTACGCGGCGAAGCCGATGAGCCCGAGCGTGCTGCCGAGCATGGTCCACGAGGCGATCAACGCCCAGCCCGCCGCGCCCTCCCGCGCCGGGCAGAGCGCTGCCCGCGCGCCGTACCGGCCCTTCGCCAACCCGGCCGACGCCCGCGACTACTACGAGGGGGACCTGTGATGACCAGCCTGCCCAACCCCCGCCGCACAGCCGAGCGTCGCGAGCCGCAGCCGGCCTCCGGCGCCGTCCTGCGCCTGGAGCAGATGCTGGCCGCCAAGGGCATCGACCCCGACCGGCCTCTGCCCGACACCGACCAGCCCTCCACCGCACTGGAGCTCGCCGACCGCCGCATCCCGCCGCGCTACCGCCTCGCCGAAGCCGACCACCCGGAGGTCACCACCTGGGTCCAACAGGTCACCCTGGCCTGCCGCCCCGGCCCCGGCAGCACCCTGGGCATCGCCCAAGGGCCCTCGCTCCTGATCGCCGGACCCACCGGCTCCGGCAAGACCCACCAGGCGTACGGGGCGATCCGCAGCCTGCTGAAGGCCGGTGTGCGTCTGCGCTGGACCAAGCTCACCGCCACGGAGCTGTACGCCTCCCAGCGGCCCCGCCAGGGCGCGGACACCGAGCGGGAGATGCGCGATCTGATGGCGAGCCCGCTGCTGGTCCTCGACGACCTCGGCGCCGCCAAGGCGTCCGAGTGGACCGAGGAGCTCACCCTGCGGCTGGTCGACCACCGCTACGAGCACCTGCTCCCGACGATCTTCACCACCAACCTGGCGCCCGGCGACATCAAGAACGCCCTCGGCGACCGCACCGCCTCCCGCCTCGCCGAGATGTGCGAGCGCGCGATCCTCACCGGCACCGACCGCCGCAGGCTACGCGCCGCCTGACCGGTGCCGGTGCCCGGTACGCCCCGGCCGGTGCGCCGGTGCGCCGGCCTCCCCGAACTTCACCCCACCACCGCCTCGCCGCTTCGCCACGCCCGCCTGCGGCGAGGCCACCCCTGGAGCACCACCCTTGACCACCATCGCGATACCCCCTGCCCACACGCCGACCGTCCGGGCCACCGCCTGGGACCGCCTCGCCGTCGCCCTGCTCGGCGTCCTCGGCTTCGTCCTGTCCTACGACGCCCTGCGGCAGATGGCCGGCGCGACCCACGTCCGCGGCCCGCTCACCTACCTGTTCCCGATCATCATCGACGGCTTCATCGCCTACGGCGTCCGAGCCCTGCTCGTCCTGCGCGAGGCCCGATGGCCCGCCCGCGCCTACGCCTGGACGCTCTTCGCCGGAGCGACCGCCACCAGCGTCTGGGCCAACGCCCTGCACGCTGTCCGCCTCAACCAACTGCCCACCACCGGCAGCGGGCTGAAGCTCACCGACACCGTCGTCG
Source organism: Kitasatospora sp. NPDC058478 (assembly GCF_042720345.1). Lineage (NCBI taxonomy): Bacteria > Bacillati > Actinomycetota > Actinomycetes > Kitasatosporales > Streptomycetaceae > Kitasatospora > Kitasatospora sp. NPDC058478. The sequence goes on from NZ_JBHXML010000053.1 coordinate 43,273, forward strand.
GCGTCCTGTCCACCCTCGCCCCGCTCGCCCTCGGCGGCGCCGTCCACCTCTACATCCTCATCGCCCGCCACGGGCACGACACCCCAACCGCTCCCGCTGAGCAGAACGCCCTTCCGCGCACCGAGACTTCTGCCGACCCGGTGACCGCCGACCCTGAACCGGAGCTCCGGCCGGAACGAGCGAAGGACCGCAGCGACGAGAACGCGCTCCTGACGCTCATGTCCGCCGCCGGACTGCTGCCTGCCGAGTGGCGCGACGCGCTGCCCGACCCCGAACCGGCAGAAGCCGACGACCAACCGGCCGATGACCCTGATCCCCAGGCCGATGGCGCCGCCGGGGCGGAGAACAAGCCGATCGGGCGTCCGCCGGGCGCGCCGATGGAACGGCTGCTGGAGGTGGGCCGCGCGGCGGTCGCCGCCGAGGGCCGTCTCACCCGCGCGATCGTCGAACAGGCCGTGCGCGACGCCGGCCTTCCGCTCGGCAGTACCCGCCTCACCGAGCTGATGCGAAAGCTCCGCGAGGAGCACGCCGACGAACAGAACCCTCCGCACCCCGAGGCCGACTGACCGGCCCTCGTGTCCGGCTGACCGGCCCGGTCGGTCAGCCGGACACCGACTTCTGCCGACCCACCGCCGCACTCGGCAGAAGGCCAGCGCCGCCCGGTCAGTACGCCCGGCCGGATTCGACTCGCAGCGCGGGCACAGTCCGATGCGGCGGTCGCTCCCGGGAAGGCCGCGTGGGACACGTCGCCCATACCTGCGAATTCCGGCACGGCCAAACCGGCAACCACCCGGACACTGCCCACCACACACCCACCAGCCCGAATCGCCAGCCGCCACCGAGGAACAACACGCGTGAACACCGTCCGCCGAACCCTGAACAGCCTGCTCGGGAAGCCTGTAAACTCCCAGGACCGCAACGGAGTTGACCACCTCCACAGCAACAGCGGAGCAAGCGAGTGCATCCGGCCCCCTTATCGGGGCCCGGACGCGGACACCCACGCCCAGGAGGGCGCGGGCGAGGTGGTGTTGCCGAGCGCGAGGGCGCGCACGGCAACGCCGCAGGAGCACCGCGAGGGCGCGGCACTCCAGGAGAAGCCCACCAACCTCGTCCCCGTGTCTGACGCTGACGAGCTGCCGCCCGCCGCACCGATCGCCCGAACCGATCGTGTCGACGCGCGCCGTAAGCCCAAGCGTCGCCGCCGTGACGACGAGAACCCGAAGCACACCAAGGTCTCTCTCCGTGTCACCCCTGAGGAGAAAGCCGAGATCGAGAGCCGGGCGAAGGCCGCGAAACTGTCCGTCGCGCACTACCTCGCCCGCAAGGTCTTCTCCGAAGACAGCGTCAGCCTCGGCGGGCGGGACGCGAGCCTGGATGCGGCCGTCGACGAACTCCGGGCGACCCGTCGCCAGCACGCCGGCGCGATGAACAACCTCAACCAGCTCACCCACGCCTACCACTCGGGCGCCGACGTCCGGCCCGCCGCGATCCAGGACGCCGCCATCGCCGTCCGAGACGCCTTCGAGGCGGGACTGCGGGCCGTCGCCGGAGTCGACGCCGCCGCGATGGGGCTGGCGAAGGTGAGGCGCGGTTGATCAGCAAGGCCGTCCACGGCAACAACACCCTCGGCGCGCTCCGCTACCTGTTCGGCCCCGGCAAGGCGAACGAGCACACCGACCCGCACGTCGTCGCCTCCTGGGACGGCTTCGCCCCCGACCCCGGCCGCCACCAGTCCGCCACCCTCGAGCAGCTCACGGACGCCCTCGACCTCCACGTCGTCCAGTACGGAAGGAAGATCAACAACCACGTCTACCACCGCATGATCCGAGCCGACCCGGGCGACCGCATCCTCAGCGACGACGACTGGGCCGCCATCGCTCGCCGGGTCATGGCCGCCGCCGGCATCGCGCCGGACGGCGACGAAGGCGCCTGCCGCTGGGTGGCCGTGCGACACGCCGACGACCATGTCCACATCCTCGCCACCGTGGTGCGGGCCGACCTCACACAGGCCCGCCTGCGCGGCGACCAGTACCGCGTCGAAGCCGAACTCACCAAGATCGAACGCGAGTACAAGCTCAAGGACCTCTCCGACACCCGCACCCGCGAATACCGGGACGCGATCCCCAAGCGCGCCAAGGGCACGGAGCTGTACAAGGCCCAGCGCCTCGGTCAGGAGGGCACCGACCGGGACCGGCTGCGAACCGCCGTACGCCAGGCCCTGGCCGGAGCTGCGGACGAGGAGGACTTCACCGCCCGGCTTGCCGCGAAGGGCGTGCTCCTCGCCGTGCGCCGCGCGCCCTCCGGCGACGTGACCGGCTACAAGTTCGCCCTCCCCCCGGCGATGAGAGCGGGCCGATCTGGTTCTCCGGCAGCAAGCTCGCCTCCGACCTCACCCAGCCGAAGATCCAGGCCCGCTTCTCCCTCGGCGTCGACCAGCCCGCCTTCCCCACGCCCGACCCCCGCACCTGGCCCGCTGACGGCCGCCACCGGGCCAGCACCACCGTCGAACGCGCCTACCCGGCCTTCGACGACGACCAGGACGTCGCCTGCGCGGAGGCTGTGATCCGGGGCGGCATCGAGGTCCTCGACACGCTCGCCGCCACCAGCCCGACCCTCAGCAGGAAGGAACTCCACCAAGCCGCACGAGCCCTGGAGTACACCCGCACCGCCCATACCCGTGCAGCCGGCGCCGACCTGCGCGCGATGCGCTCCGCGGCCCGCGAACTCCTCCACGCCGGGCCCGCCACCGGCCGGGGCGAGGACGGCACGGCCGCCGCAACGATCCTGACCAGCCTCGTGTTGCTCGCCGTCGTGATCGCCAAGTGGCACGCCGCCCAAGGCCACCGGCACCAGGCCGACGCCGCCCGCACGGCGGCCGACCACCTGCGCGCGGCCTACACCCGGCACGCGGCCAAGCCGATCGCCCACCTCACCCTCGAAGGCCGGCTCCTCCCGAAGCCCGACCACGACCGGCAGGCCGACGTCGTTCGCCGCACCCTGCCCGCCGACCGGGCCACCCGGCTCCTCGCCGAGGAGAACTGGGCTGCCCTGGCCGCCACCCTCGCCCAGGCCGAAGCCGCCGGCCACAACCCGACCACCCTGCTTACCAACGCCGCCGGGCGCCGCGAACTCGCCACCGCCGACTCACCCGCCGCCGTCCTCACCTGGCGCATCCGCCGCGACGCCAACCTCCCCGCCCCCGCACCGGCCGCAACCCCCGACGAACTGCGCACCAGGGCAGCCCGCGCCCGCACCACCACCAACCGCACCACCGGCACGCCGGCTACACCGGTCATCGCACCGTCGGCGCCGGTCGCGCCCGACCAGGTGCGCCGAACACGCTGACCAACACGGCTGGGCGGGTGCGGAGCCTCCGCACCCGCCCACCAGCCCATCTCGCCCAGCATGGACGTCACCCGTCAGCCGTCGCCGAAAGCAGGACCCAGCCAACGAAGCAGACCGCCGGGACTTCCCGAGGAAACCCGGCGGCCGGAGCGCCACAACTACCGTGCAGCAAGGTGACGGTGTCGATTCGATGTCCTCCTCGTTGGGAGGGATCCATTCCGGCAGCGCACGTCGTATGGTCCCCTGCTGCCCCGCTGCCGACCCGAAGGGACCGCATGACCGACTACGACCACGACTTCTACAACCCCGCCCCCGAACCCGCGCGTGCCGTCATCCGCGCCGTCCCGCACCCCGCCGAGCTCAACCCCCGCGGCATCACCATCACCTGCACCGGCTGCCACGCCCGCCGCGACTGGCTCCTCCTCGCCGTCCGCGACCAGATCTTCGTCCGCTGCCGCTGCGCCCACGAGTTCCGTGTACGTTTCCCGTGTTGCAGCAGGCCGCGTTGCTGAGGGGCCGAGGGGAGCAACCACGGTCAGCGGCGGCAACTGCGTGGCCAGGTCGCCCAATCAGTTCTTGCGTCGCCGACGCTGCCCATACGGTCCGCGCCGGTCGTGGGGCCGCCACTCGTCGTCATCGTCCCGCCCCTGCGGCATATCGGGAGGCAGCGGAACGGTTCCGCCCTCACGCAGCTTCGCCGCCATGACCACAGCGGGATCGGGAACCGGGTCTTCGTAGCGCTCGCGGTCCAGCTCAGGAAGTGCCCGTCCTCTCCCGGCACTCCGCGCCGGAACTGCGGGAGGCGTTTCCCTCCGCACCTGGCCGGAACGCGGGGCGGCCGGACGCAGCTCGATACCGTTGCGGCGCAGCTCTTCGGCGAACATCACCTTCTGCTCGGCGTCCATGCGGGCGGCGTGCTGCTGCATGAGCTTGTAGGAGTAGGTGCCCGGGGGGACCGACTGGACAGGCTTGCGGCTCGGGTTCTTCGTGGGCTTCCGAACGTGCTGGATGCGCACCGCATGCTCGGCCTTCTGCCGTTTCTTCGCGGCCCTGGCCTTCTCCTTCTCGGCGACCTTCCTGGCCGCTTTCTCCTGGCGGGCTTGCTCTTCCGCGATGGCCTTCGCGACCGCTTTGGCGGCCTTGGCGGCTTCTTCCCGCTTCTTCGCGGCCTTCGCCTGGAGTGCCGCGACGGTGTCGGCGCTGGCCTGCGCGGTCTGCTTCTTGCGCCACTGCTCGTCCTTGGCGCGCCGCTGGCGCTCGTCTTCCTTGCGCTTCTGCGCCTCAAACCACTGCTTGGCGGCCGACTCCTTCGCCGTTATAGGCGTTATCTCGCTGGTCATGGTCCCCTCACTGGCCTGTCGACCGTGCCGAAGTGACTGTATGTCAGCGCGCCAATGCCCGGCTGGCGTTCCAGGGCACTCCTCGCCAGTAGGCCCCGAGGACGGAGATTCGAGCCCGCGCAGAGCTGCAGTGCAACACGTGCAGACTGGACGCGGAACACGAATGGGCCGAGCCCGACCTCACCCGAGCCGACTTCGACCGGCACTACGTCGAACCCGAGCATGAATGGGACGACTTCGACACCGCCATGAGAGCCCTCGCCTTCGACGGACTCCTCGCCGGAACGACCTGGAACCTGGACTGACGTCCACGCCGCACCCGCCACTGTTCACCTCCGACGCTTGCCGCGTCACGCCCGGACGACCGAGGACACCGGGGCACACGGACGGCGCTTCGACTACCGGCGGAGGTCGACCTGGATGACGGCGTGGCGGCCGTTGGTGCGCCACGGCGTCCCGGCGCTGTCGAGCTGAGCGACGACGGCAGCGTCGACGCCGACGATCACGTCCGATTTCAGCGTCCGCAGCGCCGTGACCGCTGAGGGGAAGTGGCTGGTCACCTCGGTGAACGCGGTGGTGGGCGGCCACAGCTGATCGCCAACGAGCCGACGGTAGTTGAGGTCGCCCTTGAGGATCGTCATCGCAGCGCCGGTGAACTCGGACCGGAGGTCGGCCGGCATGTCGTGGAACGGCAGGGGTGCGCAGAAGAACGGGTGCGTGCGGATCACGAGCGCGCCGCTGTTCATCGCTCGCCACAGCCGTTCGCCGATCGTCCCGGCAGCCGCAGTGGCGGCGGTGCGCAGGCGCTGGATGGTGGCGAGGACGTCGGCCATCGTCGCGTCCGACACGTAGTACGGCTGCGGCTTCACGTAGACGACGACCTGTGCCGCCAGGCCGGAAGCCAGGAGGTGGTCGACCAGCACCAGGTCCGGCAGGAGCTCCCGGCCGGCGTTGTCCACGATGATGCAGACACGCCCGCCTCCGGCCCGCTCCAGCTCGGCCCAGAGCGACTCGCTGTCGTCGGCCACCAGGTCGGACGCGATCGCCCCTCCAGCCTGCGCCGTGATCTGGAAGCTCAGGTCGGCGCGATTGCCCCAGAGCGCCGAGGAGAGAAGCGCGGCGGCCCGCTTGTCGGTGAAGTCCGAGGGCAGGTCGCCGAGGGCCGCCAGCTCGGCGTCGACAGCCGGGCCGTCGAGTTCGGCGTCCTTGAACGGTGCGAACGGGTCGATGCCCTGCCAAGTCCCGGGCCGGAAGTAGCCGGTGGCTTCGAGCAGCCTGCGGTAGAAGTAGCTCTCGCCCCACAGGAACGGCGCCTCGCCCCACGGCCGTCCGAACAGGCCCTCACCCCACTCCAGCCACTGCTGGTGATCGTGGGCACTGGTGCTGAGCGGCTGCAGCACACCGTCAGTGCTCTCGGCGAGGAGGTCCTCGATCGCGACCCGCTCGCTCGGCCCGTACGGCAGTGCGTCGAGAACCTGCTGGACGAGCTTCGGATGCCGCTCGTGGAAGACACCCCAAGCGAAGGATCGAGGGACATCGCTGCGGATCACGGGTGCAGTCATCACGGTCGGGCTCGTCCCTCTCATCGACATCTCAGCTGACAGTTGTCCAGCCCCACGGGCGTGGACCGCTCTGCCCTTGCAGGCAGGAGAGACGGTAGTGGGCTTCTGCCCGGTGTCGGGTTGGATCGGCTGCCGCGTGCTGGAGAGCGAAGCAGGTGACCCGGAGCTCGCGGATGCTCCGCAGCACCGGGTAGCCGCCCCAGGTCATGACGTCGGCTCCGTACGCCTCGCAGAAGGCGGCGTACTCACTGTCCGAAACCGAGCCGAAGCTGCCGTAGCCGACGGCGGTGGCGGTGAGGTCCCACTCGGGCGGCCCCAGGGAGGTCCGTTCGAAGTCGAGTAGGTACGTGGTGGTGGGGGTGACCGCTACGTTGCCGCGCCAGGCGTCGCCGTGGATGACGCTCGTCGGCAGGCTCGACTGGAGGCCCTGCCACGCCGTTTCGAGTTCGGCCAAGCGGTTGCGCAGCCACTGTCGCTGGTCGTCGTCGAGGGTTGCGGCGGCGTCGATCCGAGCGGCCAGCCGGACGAATGGGTCGAGGCGGCCCAAAGGGAAGGTGGGAATGGGGAGTTCGTGGAGGCGCCGGAGGAGCGGCGCGATGTCGGCGGCTGCCCCTGGCTGGTGCAGGGGGAGCTCGTGCCAGAAGGTCACCGGGTTGCCGTCCACATTGAGCGGCTCCGGCAGGTGCGCGAGCGGGCGCACCGCGGGCACCCCGCAGTCGTACAGCCAGCGGGCGACAGCCAGTTCGCGGCTTGCGGCAGCGGCTTGGCCAGGGCGGCTGATACGGGCCACGATCCCGTGCGGCAGCCGCCACAGCGCGTTCTCCCCGATCCGGATCGGTTCGGCGCCGACTGCGGACAGGCCGATTTCCGCGCATGCCTTGAGTAGCAGGGCGCGGGAGTTTTCGAGGCTGCTCACACCGCCACCGTAGCGGCGATCTGTTCGCGCAGATCCCGGACGTCGGGGAGGCTGCGATGACGGTGGGCGACGCGGGCGAGCTCGGCCAGCTCGTAGTTGGCCCGGAGCGACCGGAGGTCGCTGACCTCGGATAGCGCGGTGCGGCCCTCGGCCAAGGCCTGGTCGGGGTCGCTGGCCGCCATCTGGAGGGTGGCGAGCTTGGTGCGGGAGAACGCGCGCGAGCGGGCGAACCCCTCGTCGTGGCCGTCCACCGCCGCCTGCAGCCGCCGGAGGGCTTCCTGCGGCGGATGGCCGGCGAGGGAGAGGTCGAAGAGGGCGTGGCCGGTATCTCCGTGGTGCTGGGCGCCGTCGTAGTACGCCATCCACGGCCCCTCGGCCGTCGGGGTGATCGAAGCGAACGAGTCGTCGGACGTGCCGATCGCGGCCAGTGTCTGCTGGGTGCGGCCCATCTTGGCCAGGGCTCGGGCGCGGGCGTTGTGGAGCATCGACTGCTCGGCGGAGGAGAGGCGGTCGGCGCGGGCGAGGCCGAGCTCCGCGAGGGTGAGACCGGAGTCGGGGTCGCCGCGCCAGATGGCCTGGCGGGAGCGGAGGTTGTAGGAGATGGCCCGCAACGGCCAGTTGTCCACTTCCTCCGCGCACGCCGTGGCGAAGGCGAAGAGGCGCTGGGCGTCGTCGTGGGCGAAGGAGTCGAAGGCAGCCGCGCCGACCACGGTCGCCAGTCGGCTGACGGCACCGAACAGCTCGGCTCGCAGCGGGGCCGGACAACGACTGTTCAGCAGTCCGGCAGCCCAGTTGAGCTGGGCCAGCGCGGTCTCGCGGACTACGCCGGCACCGCCGTAGAGATTGTCCCAGCCGCGCAGTGTGGTCGCAGCGTCGCGGATTTGCTCGACATCGGCGGGCCGAACCGTCGTCGGAACGGCGGCGGCCGAGGTGGAGGTCAGCAGTTGGGCCAGCGGGCCGGCAGCGATGGCGGCGCCCGTCGCGGTGAGGAAGTTGCGTCGTTCCATGGGGTCGGACTCGTTCCACTCGGGAGCGTGAGTTGACCCGTCCAGCGTGCCCCCGAGCCGCGCTCCTCGGGGAGCCTTGACGGCCGCAGCGGGCCGTTTGTCCATTTCCCCGGAGCGGTTGTCCATTTCAGCCTCGGCCAGCGCCACGCTCCGCGAGAGCACGCCGCCGGTGTCCAGGGCGGCGTCCAACGCCCGGGTGTGGTGGAGCTTGCACGGTCGTTCCGCCCGCTCGAACTTGCTGATCAGGTCCCCGCTGAGGTGGACCAGCCGACCGAGTTCGTCCTGGCTCAGCTTCCTGAGTTCCCGCCAGTGCCGGAGTTCCGCGCCGAGCCAGTGAGCCGCGGACCGGGTGGGGTCCAGAGGCTTCGGTGGTCGCGGCACTTGATCCCCCAGGGCGTCTCTTGTGGACAGCGGGTGCTGTCCGAATGCCGGTACTGGTCGGGCCGTTCGCCGGCAGGGCTGAATGTCTCCGAGCGCTAAGCGCCCATTACACACCGCTACGAGCCTGACGTGCAGGTGTTCGGTGCAACTACGCGCCGAACGCCCCGCTGGCTGCCGCCGTAGCCGGACCGACGGAAGAGGAGATCGCCATGCAGCGAGTCAGCACGACCGTGGAGCACAGCAGCATCACCATCGAGACCGGGCGTCAGCTCCCCACCGACCTCGTCCTGCTGGAACGCAAGGGGCTTGGTCACCCCGACACCCTCGCCGACCACCTGGCCGAGGAGCTCTCCCGCGCATACAGCCGCTACACGCTCGACCGCTTCGGCGCCGTGCTCCACCACAACTTCGACAAGCTCGCCCTGCTCGGCGGCTCCTGCGAGGTCCGCTACGGCGCTGGGCGGATGACGGCCCCGGTGAAGGTGCTGGTCAACGGACGAGCCGCGTACGCCTGCGGCGGTGAGGACATCCCGGTACGGGAGTTGGTCGAGCAGGCGGTCCATGCCTTCTTCCACGACCGCCTGCCCGAGCTCGTCGGCCACCTCGACCTGGTCTTCAACATCACCAGCAACCCCAGCCCCGGCGCGGTCGTGACCGACGAGAGCGGCACCGACCGATCGCGCTGGTTCGCACCCCGTTCGGTGGACGACCTGCGCGAGCGCCACACCCTGCTCGCCAACGACACCTCGCTCGGCACCGGCTGGGCCCCGATGGCCCCGTTCGAGCAGTTCGCCCACGCGCTGGTCAACCACCTGTCCGGCGTCAGCGAGTTCACCCGGGCGAACCCGTGGTGCGGCTCCGACGTGAAGCTGATGGGGCACTTCGACGGCGCGAAGGCCGAGGCCATCCTGTGCGTCCCACAGAAGTCCGAGCACGTGCCCGACCGGGCTGCGTACCTCGCCAACAAGGAGGAGGTTCTGGCTGAGTGCGCCCAGTTCGCCGAGCAGCACCTCGGCGGCGTTGAGGTCACCTTCCTTCTCAACGCGCGCGACGTCCCGGAGAAGGACGAGCTCTACCTGACCTACACCGGTAGCTCCATCGAGTCCGGCGACGAAGGCGTCGTCGGTCGCGGCAACCGGGTCAACGGCCTGATCACCCCGCTGCGCCCGATGAACCTGGAAGGCGCCAGCGGCAAGAACCCCGTCTACCACGTCGGGAAGCTCTACAACCTGGCGGCCACCCGGCTCGCCCAGCGCCTGTACGAGGAGACCGGCAGCTACGCCGAGGTCCACCTGGTCAGCGCGACCGGCCAGCGACTCGACCAGCCCTGGAAGGTCCTGGTCCGGCTCTCGGCCGAGGACCCGGACATCGACAAGGTGCAGGCCCAGGTCGCCCTCGCCCTCGGCGGGTTCCCGGAGCTCACCGCCGATCTGGTCCACCACGGCGTCCGGCTCAGCTGATGCCCACCGAATCGCGCACCCTCCTGCCTCCGCGCAGCGCCTGGCAGCGCCTTCGGGAGCACTACGGCCCGGGGGTGCACGGGTGGCTCGCCCGTGCACCCGAGCGCTTCGACGAAGCCGCGCAACGTTGGCAGTTGATCCTCCACCGCTACCACGACGCCGGGCACGCCTCGCTGCTGATGGTGGCGCACGAGCGCGGCAGCGGACGCGAGGTGCTGTTGAAGGCGTGGCCGGAGCACAGCCGTTACCGCAACGAGGTGGCCGCGCTGGGGATCTGGGCCGACGGGCCGGCCGTCAAGGTGCTCAACCACGCGGACGACCTCGGAATCGCCGCCTTGGAGGTGGTGGCCGCTATACCCGGCGGAGCAGCCGGACCGGCGAACCACGAGCACGAGGACGTCGCCGCCGCACTACGGCAACTGCACCGCATCGGCCGAGGCGCGACTGCCACGGCCACAGCCGCAGCGCTTCCCGGCCTCCGCGACTACCTCGACGGCGAGTTGATCCCGCGAGTGCACCGGCGCCTGGCGGCGCAACGCCCCCAGGCGGAGGTCGACTGGGCGAGACTTGGCGAGAGTCTGGTCACCGGGCTGCACCCCGACGAAACGCGGGCAACGGTCCTCCACGCGGACGTCTACCGGGAGAACGTCCTCTTCGACCACGACAGGAAGCCCGTCCTGGCGGACCCCCTGCCGATGACTGGGGACGAGATCTTCGACTGGGCGTTCTGGACCGTCTACTACAACTTGGGCGCCGGCACCCGCGACCGGTTCGAGACCGCCGCCGTCACCGCCGATCTCGACCCACGGCGGCTGCGCCACTGGAGCCTCGCGCTCTGCGTGGACGGGCTCCTCTACTACCGCGAGGTGGAGGACCACCGTGCCCCCACGATGGAGCGGGTGATCGCGGGGCTGGCCGCCGACCTCGACCTCACCGCGCTGCCGGAGAGGACCGGCCGGACATGACCACCTACCTCCTGCGCCACGCCAGCACCCGCTACAGCACGACTCACCGCGTCAACGGCGACCCGACGGTCGATCTCCCACTCGACCCAGCGGGTCGCGTCGCCTGCCGGACCGGCAGCGGCGTGCTCGCCGCCGTCCAGCCAAGCAGCTGGCTCACCTCGGCGTTCGCCCGTACGAGCGAGACGGCCCGGCTGCTGATGGGCGACGCCGACCAACCCGTCAAGGTCGAGCCCGCGCTCAACGAAGTGGACTACGGGCAGTTCGAAGGCGGCCCCTTCACGGAGTACGCGCGCTGGCTCGTCACCGCCGGCCCCTGGGAAGAGCCGCCCGGTGCTGCCGAGTCCCAACGCGAAGCCATCCGCAGGATGCTGCGCGGCCTTCGCAGCGCCCTCCAGCTGCCCTCGCCCCGGGTGGTCGTCGCGCACGGGCTGCTGGCCTCCGTGATCCGGTGGCAGAGACGGACTATGCGTGAGAGCTCGGGGCGGGCCATGCCGATCTTCTTCGACGAGGTGCGCTGCCTGTACCTGACCAGGATCGAGGACGGCGAACTCGACGACCTCATCACGGACCTGCTCAACATCCTGGATACGGAGGAGAAAGAGACCAACGCTGCGGGCGGATGGGCCGCGAGGCCAGAAGACGGGCGCGTACTTGCTACCTTCGATGGACCATCTGTCCAGCTGGAGGAGACGAACTCCCATGCATGATCCCCGCGCCCTGATCGAGATGGGCTCCGAGGCGGTCCGCCGCCTCGCCCGCCGCGGCTACACCCTGGATCTCTCTGCGTTGGAGTCTCTTCAGTCCCGCCGATCTCAGCTCATCACCCGCGCCGACGATCTGCGGGCCGAGTCGAAGCGGGTCGCCCAGGAGGTCCAGCAGGTGGCCCGGCAGGGTGGAGACACGGAGACCCTGAAGGGCCAGGCCCGAGACCTCAAGGAGTCGATCCGCTCGGCCGAGGCCGAGCAGGACCAGGCCCAGCAGGAACTGCGCGACCTCCTCCTGACCATCCCCAACCTCCCGCTGGACAGCACCCCCGACGGCGACTCGGACGAGCACGCTGTCGAGATCCGGCGGTTCGGTGCGCCGCCGTCCTTCTCCTTCGAGCCGAAGGACCACGTGGACCTGGGCGAGGCCCTCGGCATCCTCGACTTCACCCGGGCCAGCAAGCTCTCCGGCTCCCGGTTCAGCGTCTCGCGCGGACCTGGCGCCGCCATCGAGCGCGCCCTGGCGACGCTCTTCCTGGACCTGCACACCAAGCGGCACGGCTACGTCGAGCACGCGGTCCCGTACCTCGTCACCCGGCAGACCATGACCGGCACCGGCCAGCTCCCGAAGTTCGAGGAGGACCTCTTCGCCACCGGCATGGGCGACCGTGAACTCTTCCTGATCCCGACCGCCGAGGTCCCGCTCACCAACCTCTACGCGGACGAGATCATCCCGCCCGCCGAACTCCCTCTGGCGCTCACCGCGCACACCCCGTGCTTCCGCTCGGAGGCCGGTTCCTACGGCCGTGACACCCGCGGCATCCTGCGCCAGCACCAGTTCTCCAAGGTCGAGATGGTCCGCATCTGCGACCCCGAGGACTCGCAGGCCCAGCTGGAGAAGATGCTCAGCCACGCCGAAGCCTGTCTCAAGGAGCTGGGTCTGGCCTACCGGGTCGTCCAGCTCGCCGCCGGTGACCTCGGCTTCTCGGCTCAGATCACCTACGACATCGAGGTCTGGCTGCCCAGCCAGCAGACCTACCGCGAGATCTCCTCCGTCTCGGACTGCGGCTCCTTCCAGGCCCGCCGCGCGGGCATCCGCACCCGGGACGAGCACGGCAAGACCAAGCCCGTCGCCACCCTCAACGGCTCCGGGCTGCCCATCGGCCGCACCCTGGCCGCCCTTCTCGAACAGTGCCAGCAGCAGGACGGCTCCGTCGTCCTGCCCGAGGCCCTGGTGCCCTACCTCGGATTCCGCCGGATCTCGGCGGACGGAACCACGGAGGCATAAGTGTTAGTCGGCATCTGCGACTTCCCCAGCAGCTACACCTTCCCGCCCGCCGGCTACGGCGGGATCGAACGCTGGCTCTGGGCAGTGGCGGAAGGCGCCCGAGTCGCAGGCGCCGACGTACACCTCCTCGGTCCCGGCTGGAGGACCGGCCTCGCAGCGGACTGGACCACCCGTCCGATCCGCTTGGAGGACCTCCAGCCGGGTACCCGGCAGACTCGTGACCTGCGTTCCACCGGCTACGACCTGCTCGTGGTCGGACACGAGTACCCGTCGCTCCCCGGGTGGCGCCGGGTCTGGGCCGATCTCGACTGCGACGTCGCGACCTTCCAGCACTCGCCGGTCTTCCGGCACGCCGCCGACGCCTTCGACGCGAAGCGTTCCCGGCTGTACTGCTACTCGCCCGAGATGGTGGGGCTGTACGCCGCCCACACGCCGGTGCTGGAGCATGCGGTCCACCTCGGGCTCGGTGAAGCCGAACCTCCCGCCTGGCCCGGCCGCGACCTTGTCTGGCTCGGCCGGATCGACGAGGAGAAGGCGCCGCACCTCGCGGTGCGCGCGGCCCAACTGCTCGGTCGGCGGATACGCATTGTCGGACCGGTCTTTGACAACGACTACGTGCGACGGCACCAGGCCCTCTTCGCGGCTGATCACGTCAGTTGGGTAGGCGAAGTCGGAGGCGCGGCCAAGACGGCCGCGTTCTCCGATGCCTCGGTCTACGTCTACACGTGCTCACGAAGCTACGTGGAGGCCGGCGCGGCTGTTTTCGGGGAGTCCCTGCGTGCCGGTACGCCCGTCGCCGCGCTCTGCTGGCGAGACGGCACCTGTGCGGAGGCGGCTCTGTGCGAGAGCACCGGAGCCGTTGCCAGGGTCGTTCCCGAGCACGACGACGAGGACGTGGCCCTGGCGCTTGCGACAGCGATCGAGCGGTGCCTGGAATTGGACGCGCCGACCGTACAGGACATCGGCCTGAGCCGGTTCGACCCTGAGCGGCACTTCCGCGCTCTGGCGACCAGGCCGTGCTGACCGCGGACTCACCGTCGAGGCCACTCGATCTCTTGGACGACCGCCTCGGGCTCGGCACGCAGTGGGACATCGAGCACGGTGCCGATGGCCGCTTCGAGATCCGCCACCGCGACCGGGGTACGCCGTACCGTCCGGCCAGTCGACCGCTCCAGTGGACCAGTCTGCTGCAGCAGTTGGAGAGTGGCTTCGGTGCGGCGGGCGTCGCCCGAGCGAGACCGTTGCCCATGCGGTGGGGCCGGGACACCGAGTTGACGATCTCTGCCGTCCAGGCGCTCGACCCCCTCCTCAAGGACGGAAAGCCGTACGTCTTCCGCCGTGGCTACCTTCCCCAGCCGGTCGTCCGACTGACCGGCGAGCGGGACCACGCCGGCGCCCTGAGAGAGGGATTCCTCACCTCGTTCGTCAACATCTCGCGTATCGAACCCGTCACTCGGACGACCGAGTTCACCAGAATCCTCGATCACTGGCTCACGGTGCTGTCCGGCATCGGCCTCCACGCCAGACACCTCACCATCCATGGCCGCAATGCCGTCTGGCAACGCCGCGAGGTCTGCGGCCTCACGGTGCACTTCCGGCACCTGGACCTTCCCATCGGTGACATCGTCCTGCTCTGGAATGGGGCGGATCCCAGCTGCATGGCGGTGGACCTGGGCTCCGGCCTTGAGCGACTGGCTTGGGCCCGCACCCGTCGCTCCTGGTGGGAGCTGGCCTTCGGCCGCTTCGCGACGGCCGGTGTGGACGCCGACGTACTCGACGCCGTTCGAACCGCGACGCTGCTCGTCGGTAACGGCATTGCCCCTGCGGCACGAGGGGCCGGCGGGATACTCCGTCGTATCCTTGCCGGCGTTCCCGCCGACGCCGCACCGCTCGGGGTCAGCGCCCTGGTCCGGGCGAGCCACGGATTCTGGAGCCTCACCTCACCGATGGCCCTGCCGTGGCCCGAGGTCGCCTTCGTCATCGAGCGCGAGATCCACCGTCGCGACGTCACCTCTTCCAGCCCTCTCCCCCTACCTCGGTCGAGCTGGAGCGACAGGACGTGAGACCCCGACGTGACCGGAACCCTCCCGCCGAGTTCCGACTCCGCTTCGCCTGGACGACCGGGTTCTGCTTCAAGTGCGAGGAAGTCACCCAAGTCGCCGAGTTGGGCACACTCACCGTCGAAGGCGAGACCGTCGCACTCGCGGCCTGCCACCTCTGCGCCTGGCGGCTGGAGCGGCAGCACCACCACGCCCGCCAAGCCCATCTCCGCGCCCAGCTCGCCGGTGCGTGGGCTGACGCTACGAGACGCGCAGCAGCCTGCATGTGAGAAAAGCGTCGCGAAGGTCCTTTGCTGCTAACGGGAGACGCTTCTCACCGAGGCGTTCCGCCGGGTGACCGACTGACCAGCCGACCCCTACACAGCGGCGGTCAGCAGCTTACGAACGTGCTCCACCGCCTCGGCCACCGGCACCAACTGGCTCTTGCCGGTGGCCCGGGTGGTGACCTCGACCGTGCCGTCGGCCGGGCCGCGGGCGCCGACCGTGATCCGGTAGGGGATGCCGATCAGCTCGACGTCGCGGAACTTCACGCCGGGCCGCTCGTCGCGGTCGTCTAGGAGAACGTCGACCCGCTCGCTCTGCAGCTGCCGGTACAGGGTCTCGGAGTCCTCGGTCACCTTCTCGTCGCTGGTGCCGAGCATGACGACGGCTACCTCGAAGGGGGCGACCGAGACGGCCAGACGATGCCCTTCCCCGGACGGGGCAGCGACCAGGGAGCCCATCGCTCGGGCACTCGCCGGAGGGCACCCACGCTGGAGGTTTGGAGGCACTCGACGTCGGTGCTACGGAACGAGCCTGGCGCCACTACGAACTTGGCAGCAGTACGAGGCCATGAACCACCTGCCTCAGCTGCGACTCCTGGCCAACCGCACGGGGGCAGCCCTCCAACGCGCCCGAATCGACCAACTGGTCGGAAAGTTCGAAGTATCGCGATGAGGGTGGCGAGCTCCCGAGCTGTCACTGCCTACGGGAAGCCAGGACATGCAGGAGCGCCACCAAGGTTCCCGAGCCCATGAGCTTCCCCTCCGCCATCAGCATCGGGATCTCGGAGATCGGCACCCACGCGACGTGGCCGGCCTCCTCGCCGTCCTCGGGCGCGCCGACGAGGGTCGCCCCCTGGCCGACGAATACCTCGTGCGGCGAGTCCACCATGCCGACCATCGGCTGGAAGGTAACCACGTGGTCGAGGTGATCCGGCCGCCAGCCGGTTTCCTCCTCGACCTCGCGCAGAGCAGCCCCCAGACCATCCTCGCCGGGATCGACGATGCCACCGGGAAGCTCCCAGCCCCAGGACTGCGGCACGAAGCGGTACCGCCAGAGCATCAAGACGCGGTCATCGGCATCCAGCACCGCAGCGATGGCCACGCGGTTCAACCGCACGACGTGATGCTCGAAGCGCGCCACACCAGGCGGCTCAACGTCCACGAGCGCCAGTTGTACCCATGGGTTGTCATAGACCACGCGGTCGCCATAGATCTTCCACGGCTCGAGCCCATCGGCCTGAGTGCTCATCAGCAATCACATCCTGGGAAGTTGACCACACTTGCCGACGAGGCGGCGCGCGTCGAGCGTAGTGAGCTAGCCAACCCCGGTGTCGGCGACGGTGGTACCCACATCTTCTTCGCTGCCCGCCGAGGGAGACCTACCTGACGAGTCCTACTCGAGGACGAGACGCTGCCCGCTCAGCAGTGGGCGGGGACCTATGGTCGCCGAGCCGTCTATCCGGGTGATGCTGAGGCTCGGACAACGCCAGCAACCTTGGCAGCCGCCTCGGCTGGATCCTCGTGTTCCCAGACGCGGATGACCATCCACCCGGCCTCGCGGAGGAGACGGTCCGTCTCCGCGTCCCGGGCCTGGTTGCCTTCGATCTTTGTCCGCCAGAACTCGACGTTCTTGCTGGAAGCTCGCAGATGCTCGGGGCAGCCGTGCCAGTAGCAGCCGTCGACGAAGACGGCCACCTTGAGTCTCGGAAAGACGATGTCGGCGGTGCGTCGCAGCTCAGGGAGAGGCCTGGCCGCGACGCGGTATCGGAATCCCTGCTTGTGTAGCAGCGACCGCAGCCGGAGCTCTGGCTTGGTGTCCTTGTTCCGGTTGCCCTGCATCGAAGCTCGGACGGCAGCCGAGGAGGCCCAGGAGCCCTCTGCCGGTGGCTCCTCTGTCAGAAGAGCTTTCCGCCAGGCCAGGCTCCAGCCTTCAGCGAGGTTCGCCGCACGGGTCTCGTGCTCGACTTCCCCCAGGTAGCGGGCAGGGGACTTGCCCGCATCCGACCAGCGCAGGTAGGCGCGAATGCGCCGCGTATCCGGCAGCACCTTCAATTCGACTGAAGCGCGGGCGAATCGGCCGTCGCCGAGATCGACCGAGCGCCGGTGGCGGCCGCCAGCAGCCCGATCCTGCTCGGCCGCCAGAGTCTCACGGGTCCGGTGTGGCCGGCCCTTCCAAGCACGGTCTGGTGGCGGGTCGTGCTTCCAGTGCCCTTGCGCCACGCTGGCTGTCCTGGTCACTTCTGACGCTCCTCCGCCTCGTCCAGGACGGCGGCGACGGCCTTCGCGAAAACCTCTCCTAGGACGACGGGCACGGCGTTCCCGAGCTGACGCATCTTCTCGCCGCGTGGGCCCTTGAGCTCCCAGGTATCTGGGAACGTCATCACGCGGGCTGTCTCACGGACCGTCATATAGCGGTGCTTGTAGGTCACGCCGTCGGACATCAGCTCGTCGGTGAGCATGACGGACTCGCCGCCTGGCACTCCATGGACGCCAGCCTTCACGGTCTTGGCTGGCCGGTCCAGTTCGTTGGGCGTGTGGCCGTCGTAAATGCGTGCACCCGGCCACCCGATGTGCTCCGTGAAGCCCTTGATGTAACGCTCGGTGCGGTCCAGCATGTCCTCGGTGATCTCTGGCAGCGGCTTGTTGTCGCCGATGCCCTTGATCGCGTCTCGCAGCGTGTACCAGGGCAGCAGCCCATCATCTTTGGGTGCGACCTTCGGTAGGCGCTTCTTGACCGACTCGCGGACATGCGATTCGACATCCGCATGCCGCTGCCAGTAGCCTCCCCCGTCCATCATGGATCGGATGAGCGCGGTCTCGGAGTGCGTCGGCTGCACGAGTTTCTTGAACAGCCCGATGTCGACGTTCAGGTCGCGGCGGAAGGCGACGATGATGACGCGGTTGCGAATCTGTGGCACACCGTAGTCGGCGGCGTTCACAGGTGTCATGACGACCTTGTACCGCTTCTTGAGGTCGTCCAGCTTGAGGTCATCCGGCTCTTGCGCCAGCCGCTCGATCAACTTGTCGTTGTGTTCCCGCCAGTCGACACCCTCGCCACGCTCCTCGAAAGGCAGCTCCAGCTCGCGCAGGATGTACTGAAAGTAATCCTTAAACGAGGGCCTGAGCAGGCCGCGGACGTTCTCGCAGATCACGGCTCTCGGCTGCATCTGGCGGACAGCCTTGAACATCTGCGGGAACATGTTCCGCTTGTCCTCGTCGCCCTTGGCGACACCGCCGAGGCTGAAGGGCTGGCAGGGGGGACCGCCGGCGAGGACATCCACCTGGCCCTTCAGGTAGCCCATCTCCAGGTCCTGGACGTCGCCGGCCACGAGTGGGACCTTCTGGCCGGGTTCTGGGGCTTCTGTCGGCTTCTCGCCATCGGGCAGTCGCTTCGCCCCGTTGGCCTCCAGGGTCTCGCAGGCTCGCTTGGCGAACTCGTTGAACAGCAGCGGCCGGAACCCCGCGCGGTGCACGGCCATGGCTAGGCCGCCAGCGCCGGCGAACAGCTCGACGCCGGTGCGATCTTTCTTCGATTCTTCATGCAGCTCAGCCATAGTGAAAGCATACCGCGGAGTTGTCGATCTTCAAGTGATTTGACGTGAAAGTTCGTCGGGGCGTGGCGTGCGGCGATAGGGTTTCCTAGATCACGTTGACCTAGGGAGTGGCGCTGATGACGCCGGTGGTGGGGCCCGACGAAGGGCCGCGGTACCACAAGGACTTCACGCTGAGCATCACCAAGGCGCTCGGGGATCAGCTGGCGGCCGCCTTGGACGGTCTGGAGCCGGCGCCGCTGCACGAGGACAGCATCAAGGAGCTCAGGGAGAGGGCTGGTGTCTACCAGCTCTATCTGAACGGCGAGTTCGTCTATGTGGGCAAGGCTGAACGGTCTCTCCCGGCCCGCCTCCGCAATCACCTGCTGAAGATCTCCGGCCGCCGCCGGATCTCGCTGGAGGACACGACCTTCTCCTGCCTGTACGTGGCGGAAGACTTCTCCGCGCTCGCCCCGGAACAGCTGCTGATTAGCCACCACAAGGGCATGGGCAACATCCCCTGGAACAACAACGGCTTCGGCAACAAGGACCCTGGCCGCCAGCGCGACCACACCATCCCAAACCGCTTCGACGTACAGTTCCCCATCGACCTCGATCGGCCGGTCGAGGGCCTTGAGTCCGGCGAGATCACCCTGCACGACCTGTTGGAGAAGGTGAAGGCCGGCCTTCCGTACAACTTCAGGTACGGGAGGTCCGCCGCGTTCAAGGACCAACTCTTCACGGTGCCCGAAGGCCAGGTGACCGCTGACGAGGTCTTCCGGCTGGTCTCGGCGGCGATACCCGACAAGTGGCAGATCACCGCCCTCGTGGGATACGTGATCATGTACGACGACAGCCCCGCCGTTTATAACGGTGCCTGGCGCTACTACCGGGCTGGCCAAGCGATCGATGTCGAGCCCGGAGTCGAGCCCGGAGTCGAGCCACCGGGAGACGTGGAGGTCGACCAACTGGATCAAGACGGCTGACCGACTGGGTCGGTCGCCACGTGTTCGGCCGCCGTCGGCACCGTCCAGCTGGGAACGGATCGCCATCATGGAGATGGAACCTCTTTTCGAACTGATGGTGCCTGCGAGCAGCGCCATCCCTTCGAAGCGCCAGGGGCGCGAACGCCCGCTTCGACGACCAACCACACCACCCTCGACCGGAGCGGAGAACCCAACAGTGGCCACGCAGCCCGCCATCGACGGTGTCATAGACGCCGAGCCCTACAAAGGGCCCGACTCCATCTACGACCCGTTGCGACGGGAGAACCTCGGGCGCAGCGTGCTGTGGGCGCTAACCTCCCGCGAAGCTGTACGGCTGGACCGGCTCCCGCGCTTTAACGGCTGCGGGATCTACGCGATCTACTACGCGGGTGACCACGAGCTCTACGCTCCGATCGCATCCGACAAGTTCGAAGTGCCGATCTACGTCGGCAAGGCCGACCCGAGCGGGGGTCGCAAGGGTGTGACGGTGGGGAAAGCCTGGGAGGGAACCCCGCTGTGGAGCAGGCTCGGAAAACACAAGGTGAAGATCCATAAGACTAGCGATCTGAACGTGGAGGACTTCTTCGCCCGGTACCTTCCCGCCGACGATCTGTTCACCCCGATGGCCGAGCGCCTGATGATCAGCGACCTCCGACCTGTCTGGAACGTGGTGCTCGAAGGCTTCGGCGTGAACCCACAGGGGTCCGGCCGAGAGGGCGCCCAGCTACGCCCGAAGTGGCACGAAGTGCATGTCGGCGTCGACTGGGCCGACGGGATGCCGCCTCAGCCCAGCGGCCCTGAGCCATTGCGGCAGCAAGTACGTGCTCACCTGGCACTCCACGCGGAGCCCCGCCCAGATGCCGCCGGTCAGCCACCGGGCGTGATCTGACCGATGCGAGCGTGAACTTGGTGTACGCGGGGAGCGGGCGGACGGGCCCTCCCGAAAGCTGATGTCGACCGACACCGGGATGAGGATGGAACACTGAACGCGTGATCAGAGAACCGGCTGAAGTGACCGTTGGTGAGAATGGCACTGTGGAGATCCCGCTCGGGGTGCTTGCGGAGGCGGGCCTGTACCCCGGAGCGGTCGTCATGGTCTACAGCGACGGGGATGGGCGCATCGTCATCCGACGTCAGGGCGACGCCCTCCGTGACCTTCTGGAGCATGGCAACCTCTGAGGCCCCCGACCTCCGGCTCACGGCAGGTTGGGGCTGCGGGCGAGGTCATAGATCTCGGCACTTACGTAATGAAGTGCCCATCATCCACCAGGGTTGGGCTGAGGTTCACGCGGCGAGTAGGGCCGCCGCGCAGTGGCAGGCCAGCATGACTCTGCCTAATTGTCCGTGCCGTGCGATATCTCTTGCCAGAGCTGGATCATCTGGTGTTCTCCAGAACAACTTTCAGACGGGAGCAGTGCTTTGTCGACTGACACCGAAGGGGCATCGTTCGAGGAGGTCGACCTCACGCCTTCTCCGCAGCTGTTGGAGGCGCTGGGAGACATCCCCTACAAGCCGTGGCAGTGTCTGGCAGAGCTGATCGACAACTCCTTCGACGACTTTCTGACTGACCCAGACCGGAGTGAGGCGCAGGAGGTCTGGATCACCCTGCCGAAGCCAACCGACGACGATCCGATCGTGGGCCTGCTCGACACCGGGCGGGGCATGAGTCTGGAGACGCTGCAGAGCGCGTTGAAGGCCGGCTACAGCGGCAAGCGGCGGTACGGCAGCCTGGGCCTGTTCGGCATGGGATTCAACATCGCCACGGCCCGCCTGGGGCACCACACCGAGGTGCGGACCACACGGGCGGGCGACCCGGACTGGCTGGTCGTGGAGATCGATCTGCGCCGACTCGCACAGAACGACAGCTTCAGGACGCCGCTTCGGCGGGAGCCCAAGCAAGACATCTCCGAGCACGGCACCGAGGTGATCGTCCGTCGTCTACGCGCCGAGATCGCCGAAGACCTGAAGAAGGTCAACCGCCACGCATCGGTCCGCGCGGACCTTGGCCGGGTCTACTCGTACCTGCTGCGCGGCGAGAACCCGGTCCCCGGTGTTCCGGACGGCCCGATGGCAGGGCGCGGCTTCCGGCTGAAGGTGAACGGGAAGACCGTCTCCCCCCGGTTGCCCTGTGTTTGGTCAGCGTCGCGGACGGTCACCAAGGAGGGGCGGGAGATCGCGGCCGTCAACTCGGTGGATATTCCCCTGGCGTCGGCGCTGGCCTGTATGAAGTGCGGCCACTGGCAGAGCCCAGACCTGGCGCTGGACCGATGCGCGGAGTGTGACGGCGACGACATGCAGTTGCGCGAGCGCCGCATCCATGGCTGGTTCGGGGTGCAGCGATACCTGGACGAGAGCGACTACGGAATCGACTTCCTGCGCAATGGCAGGAAGATCCGGATCGGGGACCGCTCCCTGTTCTCCTGGGAGAACCCGAACGACGGGACTCAGGTCCCGGAGTACCCGGTGGACATCCCCGCTACTCAGGGCCGCATCGTGGGCGAGATCCACCTTGACCACGTCCCGGTGGGCTACCAGAAGACCGACTTCAACCGGGAGAGCCGCGACTGGCGGCATGCTGTCATTGCGCTGCGTGGCGAGGGCCCGATGCGCCCGAAGAAGGCCAAGGTCCTCGGGTACTCATTGAACGCCTCGCCCCTCGGAGAGATCTTCAAGGGCTACCAGGAGAACCGCCCTGGTACCGGTTGCCTGATTCCCGGCAACGGCAGCACGGCCATTCACGACACGGCTCGGGAGTGGGGCGCGAAGTTCCACTCGGGCCAGCACCCCGAGTTCCTCTCGGACGAGATCTGGTACCAGGCTGTCCTGGCCCATGACGAGGTCCGAGACAACGGCGGAGCACCCGCGCGGTCGACCGGTAACAGCGGGGTTGGCGGCCCGTCGCTGACCGGCCGCACCGGACTGACTCCCCTGGGCGGCTCGTCGACCGACGGTCACGGCTTGGACGGCGTGTCGCCCGCCCCGTCGCCCGCCCCGGCTCCCGAGCCGATGGAGACGGAAGACCAGCGCTTCGAGCGCTACCGCGCCGACGCCCGTCAGGTCTTCGATCTGACGGGCGAGGTGACCCTGCCCCGGCTGGGCCGCAAAGTCGTGACGGTCTTCGACACGCGTACGCCGCTGCTGGACGATCGCGACCGGCCGGTCCCCTCGCTGGCCCGCATGGGCAAGGGCGTGAATCTGGAGGTGTTCGTCCACGGCGAGCACCAGGTGTTCCGCGAGTACGGACGCGACCCGCGCGACTACGCGCTGATGGAGATCGCACAGACGCTGCACGCATTTGAGCCGGACGGGCAGAAGGTCACGGCGGTCGCAGCTGAGGTCACCCGGCAGTTCCCCGACCAGCGGGTCACCGAGTCAGCGCTACGCGACCGGGCCGACTCGCTGCTGGGCCGGGTGCGCGAGCTGATGGCGCCGATCGTCGCGCCGATGGCTGGCGAGCTGTGGGAGGCGTTGCCAGAGGTGGTCAAGCTGCGCGCCGAGCGGGACGCCGGGCGAGCCGACGCCTCGCTGGACTGGCCCGCCGTGGTCAAGGACGGGGCATTTGTCGCCCACCTGGACGCAGCCGGGATCGCGGCCGTCGTTCGGGTCCGCCCGGATGCCTTTTTGGACGGAGCGGTGTTCAAGACGTCCTGGAGCGGCTGGTCGGACACTGCGGTCAAGGACCGGCAAGTGGCGCAGACCGTGCGGCCCCTTGAGGTCGTCAGCGAATTCCTGGCCGATCCGGGTGCGAAGACACGCCTGGAGTTGTCCTTGGCGCGGATCACCTTCGACATGCTCGACCAGAGCGTCGCCGGGCCGGTGTGACCGATGATCACCTCGTTCACGGCCTCGGACTTCCTACGTTGGGTGGGACCGTTCGGATTCACCCGCCAGCTGGAACGGCTGGCGCTCCACCTGGGATTCACCGATGTCGTCAACATCGACGGTGCGAACGACCAGGGCGGCGACATCCTCGCCACCCGCGAGGGGCGCCTGTGGGTGTTCCAAGCCAAGTGGAAGGCGGGAGCGGTGGTGCCGCCCAGCGCCATCGACGAGGTCCTGGAGGCCAAAGCCCACTACGGCGCCGACCACGCCGTAGTAGTCACCAACAGCCGCTTCGGGCCACTCACTCGCAAGCGCCGTGACAGCCTCGCGGCGGTTGGAATGCGAGTGGAACTATGGTCGGGCCAGGAACTGGCCGACCTCTACGCCGACGACCAGTTCACCACCGACCGGCTCCCGTCCCGCACGCTGCGTCCCTACCAGGACGAGGCGCTGCGGGCGGTCCTCGACGATCTCGGTGGCTCTGACCGTGCCCTGCTGGTGCTGGCCACTGGCCTGGGAAAGACCGTGGTCGGTGGCGAGGCCATCAATCACCACCTACTCGAACGCCCCCAGGACAAGGTCCTGGTCGTTGCCCCGGCCAAGGACCTGGTGGAACAACTGGAGCGGGCGCTGTGGCACCACTTGCCAAAGACAGTGCGCACTCAGCTCCTGACCGGCGATCACCGTCCCGACGACCTGCGAGGCGTCACCTGCGCCACCACTGCCAGCGCGCTCAGCTACGCCCGCGCTGGCTATCGACCCGCACTGGTTATGGTCGACGAGGCCCATCACGTCGCCGAGGACGGGCAGCTGGCTGAGCTGCTCGACATCCTCCATGCCAGCCGGCAGTTCGGGGTCACGGCCACCCCCTGGCGCGGTGACCGATTCGACATTCGCAAGCGCTTCGGAGAACCCAGCTACACGCTCGGCATCGAGGACGGCATGCGGCTGGGTTACCTGTCAGAGGTCCGCTACCGGCTCTACGCGGACAACATCGACTGGGACTTCGTCCGAGGTGTCAGCGACCACAGCTACTCGATCAAGGACCTCAATGCCCGCCTCTTCCTTCCCGAACGGGACGAAGGAGTGCGGGAGCAGTTGATGGAGGTCTGGGCGCGTACTCAGCAGCCCCGCGCGGTCGTCTTCTGCCGTACCGTCGAACACGCCGAACGACTGGCGGCACTGCTCGCGGAGGTACCACAGTGGCGCGGGGCCCTCGCCGTGCACGCGGGCCTGAACAAGCGGGAGCGGCAGTCCCGGCTGATGAGTTTCCGCAGTGGGGAGGTCCCTATCCTGACCGCCGTCGACATCCTCAACGAGGGCGTCGACATCCCGGACGTGAACATTCTCTGCTTCGCCCGTGTCACGCACAGCCGCCGGATCTTCGTCCAGCAACTCGGCCGCGGTCTGCGGCTCCGTCTCGGAAAGTCGCACGTGGAGGTCCTGGACTTCGTCAGCGACATCCGCCGCGTCGCCGCTATCTTGAACATCCGCCAACAGATCGCCGAGGACGAAGTCGAGACCTTGCGCCTGGCGGAGCGCGGTACCAGTTTTGACTTCACCGACCAGCGCGCAGAGAGCCTGATGCGTGAATGGATCAAGGACGCGGCCAGTCTGGAGACCTCGTTGGAGGAGAGTCGCCTCCAGTTTCCCGACCCGGCCGCCTTTGGGGGATGAGGTAGCGATGAGTGACATCGACGAAGGCATTCGCCGCGAGGTGATCGCCGAGGTCTACCGGCAGGTCGACGAGCTCGACTGGGACGGCATGTCCCTGCGCGAGCGCTCGCAGTGGTACCTGCGCTGGATCGACGACCCGCTCATCGGCGGCAAGCTGACACGGTTCATCGAACGCGATCGGGTTCGGGTATGGATCAAGGATGGGCCGATCAAGGAACTGCCTCGGGCCCGCCACGGTATCGGTTCCTATGCCCAGTTCGCCGTGAACCGTTACCCCGGGGTGGAGCAAATCGCACACCAGGCCATCGGTCCGGACTGGATCACTGACCCCGACACGGTCGATGTCAAGCCCAATCGCTGTCTGGTCAGGGGGCCCGGATCGGACGTCCTAATGATCTGGGGGCCAGCAGCCAAGCTCGCTGACCTTGTCTGGGCCGGCATCAATGCCTGTGTGGATGGCAAAGCCCAACCGCTCATTGTCGTCACCACCCCCCAAGGGACGCGCCTCAGCGGAGGCGAAATGCACCGTCACCGCCTTCTCGCCAAGGTGGCTGGCATCGAGCTGTGCCACATCACCCTGCGGCTCACGCGCGCGTGACGGTGACGTGCGGCCGACGCGTCGCCCGTACCGTCCTGGTGGGGCGCCGACTGACTAACCTGAACCGACGCGTGCAAGATCCATGCCAGAACGGGCGGGTAAACGACGATCAAGTGTGGTCGAGAGTGATCGCCAAGAGCCCGCTCAATCGGGCTTTTTCGTTGGCAGGGGAAATTTCTGGATCGAACACTCAAAGATTCCCAAGGTCCTGTCCTGTCGATGTCTTTGCTCGACGTGCTTGTCTCAGCTCGTGGTGGTGGGGTACGACGGCAGCATGCTTCGTTGGTCACCACTCAATGAGCGCCAGCTCTCGCTACTGACCCGCATTGGCGGGGACGGGAGCCCGGTCACCTCGGATGAGTCCGAACTCGCCCATAGCGCTCGAGCTCTGAAGGAGCGCGGGCTCATCAGCATGCCGAAGGCCGAGGGGGTGAAGTGGCGGGCTGAGATCACTGACGCCGGCCGCTTCTACCTGGAGCACGGGCATCACCCGGACCGCCCGGCTCCGAAGCCCAAGACCACGGTCCGGGCTCCCGCCGACACGGCGTCGAAGAGCCGACCCACGGAGACAGACCCGCCGCGCGACCAGGCCGCTACCCGGGCGTCGGCAGTGCAACAGCAGCCGAAGCCGCCGAAGGAGTCCAGGACCGTGAGCGGTCCGGCGCTGATCGAGCAGGTCCGGCAGGCGGGACGCTTCCTGAGGATCCCCGATCCGTCGCCGGAGGAGCGGGCGAGGCTGCGCCGGTCCTTCGATGCGGCTCGCACGTGTGCGCCTGACGGCTACCAACTGAAGTACAGCGGACGGGAGAAGGGCGACTTCTTCCTCGGCCTGCTGCGGACGAACGGGCTGGACGAGACCGAGTGGAACCGGATCCGCCTCCAGCGGAGCAGGGTCATCACGGACGTCGACGACGTGATCGCGGCGGTCAAGGCCGACCACAGCGCCTTCGAGATCTCCGAAGACGTGCTCCCGCGAGTCCTGTCGATCGTCCGTCTGATCGCCGAGGAAGCCCTGTCGAGGCACGGGAACGTGACGATCCTGAAGAAGCGGCGCCAGGTCCGGCCGATGCTCAGCGTCCACGGCAAAACCTGGGAGATCGAATTCAAGGAGCGGCAGAGGCACGTCAAGTACGTTCCCGCCCCCAAGGGGCGACGCAAGACCTACGACTGGCAACGGGTCACGCCCGCCCACCGATCCGAGCCGTCCGGCGAGCTCGACCTCTACCTGGTCGAACCTCACCACAGCTACAACCGCGCCAACGCCTGGACGAAGGAGTGCGGAGACACACCCAGCCGGCAGCTGGAGGAACAGATCGGGGCTGCCTTCCGGGCCCTGAGAGCACGCGCCGAGGAGCAGGAAACGCACCGTCTGGCGTACGAGGCCGGGCAACGACGGCTCAAGGAGGAGCGGGAACGGGCGGAGACCGAGCGGCGACGACTGGAGGCCGAGGAGAAGGAGCGCAAGCAGCGGAAGTGGGAGAAAGCCGTCGCCGCCGCCAAGGTCCACGCCGCTGAGGCCGCGCGGGCGGAGACCTTCGGGGCGGCCCTGGACCGGTGGCGTGCTGCCGCCGAGATCCGCCGGTTCTGCGCGGAGCTGGAGGAATCCGTGTCCCGCGCCACGTCCGTCGCGGAGGCCGAGCGCCTGCGTCAGTGGGCCAAGTGGGGCGGGGAAGAGGCCGACAGGATCGACCCGACGTCGCCCGGCCGCGGGCTCGGCGTCGAGGACTTCGAGACCGAACCCACTGACGAGGCCCTGCGCCACTTTCTCAAGGGCTGGAGCCCGCACCGGCCCGTCAAGGAAACGCCGCCGGCTGAGCCTGCCCAGCCACCCCGCCAGCCAGACCCCTGGCGCGACCTCAGCGCCTCACCTCGGGACCAAGGCTGGAAATACGGACCCCAAGGTCGCGCTCAATGGTGGAGGCGATGACGCCGTGCCCACGCTCGCGCAACGCCTTCACGGCCCGCTCGATCAGAGTGTTCAGCCGCTCCACCTCTTCGCGAAGCGCGAGCAGCTCGTCATACCGGTCCACCCGCTCCTGGCCACACCACTCGCGGATGGTGCGGAGGGCGTCGTCCTCGGCCTTCAGCTTTCCGTCGTCCCGGCGGCGCTCCCAGGAGTGCCATGACGGAACGGCCCGCTCGCGGTCCACGGACTCCTGCCGACGGTCGACCTCCGGCAGGATCTCCTCGGCCAGCGTTTCCGCAACGTGCCGGGCGATCCGCTCGACGACCGGCCAGCCCGCCAGGCACAGCCCGGAGTGGTTCTCGTAGACCATCGGATCGGCGCGCAGCTCGGCCGGATCGAGGCCCAGACGCTGTGCTGCGGCATCCAGGTCTGCCAGCTCCAACACGCCGGCATCAGCCACGCCTTTGCGCAGCCGGACCTGGCTCTTCGGGCGGACGAACCCCAGGATCGTCCGGGCCGCCTCGAACTCGGGGCTCTTGCGCATCTGCCGGGACGCCTCGGTCAGCCTCAGCTCCGCAGCGTCGTCAGCACGGAAGATCTCGACGTCGGCCCACCGGGCGACCAGTGATGCCTGCGCCACCCACTCCTGCAGTCCGGCCTCCTCACCTTCGAGGAACCGGACATGCACCTGGGCCGACCGACGCGGGTCTCCCACTCGGACGATCTCCACACGGCGGACAGTGCCACCGAGCAGCTTGGGCTGGGCACGATAGGCCCAGTTCTCGTTGATCTCCACGCACCTATTGAGCCAAAGCGGCGCCCTGCCGCGCTACCGCTTCCCAGGACCGTTACCGGCTGGAAACGGAGCTCGGACCGCCGTGATGACGCGCAGCGGACGATGGTTCCGTGCAGCTGGCCTCAGGAATCCCGCGCAGTCTTGAGCCGCGTATTCTCGGCCTCCAAGGCCGCGATACGTTGTTCAAGCTGGGTGCGGGTGAGGCGGTTACTCTTGGGGGCTTGAACGGGGGGCTTTCTGGCATTCGGTGGTTCCGCTACAGGCCCGAGTGGCTCGTAGGCCACGATGACCGACGGGTCCTTGCCACAGTCCGGGCACCGCATCGACGATGATCCGTGCATCGTGGGATTGGCGATGGAGCAGTGCCGCTTCGTCTCCACGATGTGGCCGCAGTAGAGACGCACGCGCCAGCGCATGATCTGATGATCTGGGTTCTTGAACGATCTGATCATCTCAAGCGCCTTTGCGCGGTGAGCGTTGCGCTGCCGCCCAAGCTCCGGATCCGCTGCCTCCTCGGCTTGCCGTTCTTCCGCCTGCTTGTTGACGGCGTCACGGATCTGATCTGAGGTCTTCTGTGAAGCATGATCTCGCCGAGTCAATTCATACGCTTCGAGCGGGACTCCATGCCTCTCATGAACAACATCGGCCATGTGTGAACCGTATCGATGGCCGGATCGGACTGCCCAGGCTGACCGATTGGTCTCCGCCAATCGGTCATGTGCCGAAATATTTAGTGGGGTGGATGCCTGTATCGGATCGCAAGTGATCAGTTGAGGGCTGGATAGTGGCGGGCTGTCCGATGCGCTCGGACGTTGGCCCGACACCGGGTGACCTCGCAGTCCCAGCCTGCCCTGTAGCCGTTAGGCGTGGTTAGGGCTTTGGCCGTCCGGGGCAGGAGACCTCGGCCTGGGGACCGGGCTCAAGGTTCTCGGGGCATACACGGCGAGACCCCGGCCGCGGGGTGGCGGTTTCTAGGGGTCGTTGCAACACGTGGTCGGTTTGATCAGGCCGCGAGCAGTTTATGCAGGCGCTCGGCTGGGGTTTCCCAGTCGAGCGTT